>DATHPT010000147.1:0-2358 GCA_035483615.1 Solirubrobacteraceae bacterium
GCCAAGCCCGAGCTGGTGCCCTCGCTGACCGCCGAGTCGCCGCTGCGCCCGATCGTGGGGCCAAACTCGGTGTTGACTGCGAATGGGCCAGGTCATCTGCGTCAGCGCAAGCTGCTGCTGCCTGCATTCCACGGCGAGGCGATCGAGGGCTACGCGCAAATGATTCGCGACGTCACCGAACGGGAACTGGACCGCTGGCCCATTGGCCGCCCGTTCGCCCTTGCCCCAAAGATGCAGGCCATCACCCTCGACGTGATCATGTCGGGCATCTTCGGCATTGAAGGCGCTCCCGCAAAGGGAACCGCCGAGCATCGACTCAGGGGCACGATCAAGCAGCTTGCGGCGGCTTCGACCTCTCCGATGGCCTTGTTTGGCGAACTCTCGAACCTGGGACGCGAGCAGCCCGTCGGCCTCACGCGGGCCGCGGTGGCCCTGTTGGACCGCGCTACCTATCCCGTGATCGAAGAGCGTCGTCGCGCCGCTGACCTCGATGAGCGGGGAGACATCCTCTCGCTGCTGTTGCGCGCCACGGACGAGGACGGCGAGCATATGACCGACCACGAGCTGCGCGACGAGCTGCTCACGCTCGTGCTGGCCGGCTTTGAGACAACCGCAAACTCGCTGGCCTGGACCTGGGAGCGCTTGGTCCGCACCCCGGCAGCGTATGAGCGCTTGCGCGACTCTGTGCGCTCAGACACTGGGGCCGCGGAGCATGTCGAGGCGGCCATCATCGAGGGTATGCGCTCACGTCCGGTGATCCCGATCGTCGGACGCCGAGTCGCCGTGCCTTGGCGACTCGGGGAGTACGTGGTACCAGCGGGACAGGGCGTGAGTATCAGCATCTTGCTCGTTCACCATCGCGAGGACCTGTATCCCGACCCATTCGCCTATCGCCCTGAGCGCTGGCTGGATCACGAGGGTGGGCGGCCGGGTGGGCGGGCACCCCAAACATATGAGTGGCTGCCTTTCGGCGGCGGCACCCGTCGCTGCCTCGGCGCGGCGCTTGCGATGGCCGAGCAGCGGGTGGTGCTCGAGGCCATGGTTCGTCGCCTCGACCTGGAGCCCGACCGCCCCGAGCCCGAGCACGCGCACCATCGCAATGTCACCATGATCCCGGGCCGCGGCGCGCGAGTGATAGTGCGATCGCGCGTCGCCGGGTGAGCGGCACGCTTTCGCCGAACGTCCGCGACCTTCGGCGAGACCAGCCAAGGCCTGCGCGGCTATAGCGAAGCGACGCCTCTGCTCTACGGTTTGGGACGTGCTTCTGGAGCGAGACAACGAGCTGAGCGCGATGAACCGCTTCCTCGACGATGTGCGTGGCGGAGAGGGCGGGATTCTGGTGTTGGAGGGACCCCCTGGGATCGGGAAGACCGCCTTGCTGGACGCGATCGACGATCGTGCGAGCCAAGGAGGCATCGAGGTGATCCACGCCCGAGCAAGTCAGCTCGACCGCGGTTTCTCCTTTGGAGTCGCGCGCCAGCTGTTCGAGCGGCTGGTACGCGACGCGGGCACAGAGGAGCGCGAGGTGTTGCTCCGGGGAGTCGCGCGGGATGCGATGAGCACCTTGGGGATTTCGGGGGATCGGGCGGACGGCGATGCGGAGATGCGCTCGTTGCACGGCCTGTATTGGCTCGCCGCGAATCTCGCGGGCCGGGGTCCACTGGTGCTGTGCATCGACGATGCCCATTGGGCGGATCGCTCCTCGTTGCGATGGCTGCTCTACACGGCGCCCCGGCTGCGATCTTTGCCACTGGGGATCGTGATCGCCACGCGTCCAACCGAGCCCGGAGCCGAGCAGGACCTCCTCGATGGGCTGATGCTCGATGACTCAGCGACTGTCGTTGATCTCCAGCCATTGTCGAGCGCTGCGGTGGGGGCACTGATCGAAACGTACCTGTCAGCGATCACGGCGCCCGAGTTCGAGGCGGCGTGCCACCACAGTACAGGCGGCAACCCGCTGCTGGTGCGCGAGCTGCTGCGCCAGCTCAGAGCCGAAGGAGCGCCGCCCACGGCCGAGCAGGCAAATCGGCTCGAGAGTTTCGGCCTTGAGACGGTAGCCCGCAACGTTCGCAGGCGCTTTCACCGGCTGGGAGGGCGAGCCGAAGCGGTCGCGCGCGCGGTGGCGGTACTCGGCGACAGGGCCACGGTGATCGAGGTGGCTTCTCTATGTGACTGCGATGAAATGGAGGTTCGCGCCGCCGTGGTGGATCTCGTGGCCACCGACCTGTTTGCGGCCAATACCTCCCTTGCGTTTGTTCATCCGCTGGTGCGCGCGGCGGTCTACGAGGAGATGGCGGCCGTGCAGAGGCAGGCGCTGCACCACCGGGCGGCCACGCTACGCGACCCCACCAGCGATCC
>DATHPT010000148.1:0-3068 GCA_035483615.1 Solirubrobacteraceae bacterium
TGACGCGTCGGCGAGTGGACACGATTGCGTGCCGCGCGGCTGCCAGGGGGCGAATGTGTTGCGGGCCTATCGATGCTTGTAGGGTCTGCCGCAGCAGTAGAGAGCGCGAGCTTTGATGCCCCAGAACTGCTCGGCGAGGTCGGCCGCGCCGCTCGTACCGATCGGGCCAACCTCCTCGGCGACGTCGTTGTCGCTTATCGCTCGGTGCGTATTTCGGCGATGGCGAACGCCCATTTCGGAGCATCGTGATCGCCGGGGTCGGCGCATCATGATCGGAGCGAAGCGACGTTGGTTTTGGGATTCAGGACTCGGTTTGAGACTCTTTGGATTCCTTCCTTCGTGAGGGCCCCTTTAGCACGAGGCGGTGCGCGTTGTGCAGCAGGCGGTCGCAGATGGCGTCGGCGTGGTTGTGGTCGCCGAGGTGCTCGTGCCACTTCGCGGGCGGCACCTGGCTGGTCATGATCGTGGACCGATTGCCGTAGCGGTCTTCCATGACTTCGAGCAGGTCGCGACGTTCCTGTTCCTTGATCGGGGCCATCGCCCAATCGTCTACGACTAGCACGTCGGCGCGGGCGAGCTTGCCGAGCAGGCGCGTGTACGAGCCATCGGCGCGCGCCATGGTCAGCTCGTCGAAGAGGCGAGTCGCACGCCGGTAGATCGCCCGGTAGCCCTTGCGGCACGCTTGCTGTGCCAGCGCGCAACCGACGTAGGTCTTGCCGGTGCCGGTCGCCCCGGTGATGAGCACGTTCTGGTGCTCCTGGACCCAGCGACACGTCGCGAGCTGGCGCACGACCGCCTTGTCCAGCTCGCGCTTCGCCGCGTAGTCGATGTCCTCGACGCACGCAGCACCGAGGCGCAGCTTGGCATCACGCAGAAGCCGCGCGAGCCGCTTATTCTGGCGCGCAAGCCACTCGGCGTCGATGAGCAGACCGAAACGCTCATCGAAGGAAAGGCCGGCCGTCTCTGGGTTCGCCTGCTGTTGGGTCCATGCCTCGGCCATCGCGTCGAGGCGCATCGCTTTCAGTTTGTCGATCGTTGGTTCGTGGAGCATTCCATTCCTCCTTCAGTGGTAATAGGTCCGTCCTCGGATGTTCTCGTGTGGCGTCGTCGGCCTCTCCGGCTCGACCAGGGTCTCGGGCAGCGGCGCGCGATCGAGTCCGGTCTTGAGGATCGATTCGACGCGCTTGAAAGAGCGCGCCCGCACGACGAGCGCCCGCTGACACGCAGCTTCGAGCCGCTCGGGGCCGTACCGTTTGCCCAGCCGAAGGATGCCCAGGCATGAGCGATAGCCATGCTCCGGGTGCGGTCGCTCGGCGAGGATCGCGCTCACCAGCTCTTCGGTCTTCGGCCCGATGGTGCTCGCCCAACGGGCAAACCTCGACGGCGACCACTCGGCGTGCTGCTGGTGGCGCTTGGGCATGTGCTCGGCGATCGTCGTGTGCCTGGCGCGTTCGTAGCTGCGAGCATGCGAAGCGACACGTTGGCCACGATGGAAAACCTCTACCGTGGTCGCGGTCGCACGTGCCTCGACCTCCTCGTGCACGAGGCTGTAGTGGACCGAGTACCAGTGGTGGTCGATCTCGACGTGGTAGTCGAGGTTCACCTTCGCGACCTTCCATTCGCCGTACGAAAACACCGCAGCAGGCAGAGGCTTGAGCGCCGGCTTGTCGAGGCGGGCGAAGAGCTGCTGGCGGCTCTCGCCGTAGTCGCGCATCACACGCTCGTTCAGCTCGTCGCATAGCTCGCGGATTCGTTCGTTGAGCGCGTCGAGCGAGAAGAAGGTCTGGTTGCGCAGCCGTGCCAAGATCCACCGCTCGGCGATCTGCACGCCGACCTCCACCTTCGCCTTATCGCGTGGGTGCGCCGGACGCGCCGGTAAGATCACCGTGCCGTAGTGCTGGGCCAGCTCCTCGTAGACGCGCTGTATGCCCGGCTCGTAGCGGCACGCACGGGTGACGCCTGACTTGAGCTGGTCAGGGACGATCGCGCCCGGCACGCCACCGAGCTGCTGAAGGCAGCGCGTGTGGCTCCCGATCCAGTCCTGCACCCGCTGGGTGAGCGTGGCCTCGGCGAAGGTGTAGTTCGATGCGCCGAGCACGCCGATGAAAAGCTCGACCTCTTGGCACTCGCCGGTCTTCGGGTCGACGATCGCCGGCTTCTTCCCGGCGTAGTCGACGTACAGCTTCTCGCCGCCGCGATGCACTTGGCGCATCGACAGCCGGCGACGGCCGATCCACACCCGATAGTGCTCGCAGAATTGCGTGTACCCGTAGCCGTCCGGGTGCTGCTCCAGATACTCGACGTGCAGCAGCCGCAGCGTGACGCCAGGGCGGTGCAACTCCGTGTGCAGGTACACCGGGTCCGGCCGCGCCCGTGCCGTGCCCGTCGGCAACTTCGGATACAAGCGCGCCTCCAGCTCGTCATCGGTGAGCCGTTCGACCGCCGCCCAATCGAGCCCGGCCACCCTGGCCCGGCCCACCGTCTCGCTCACCGTGCCGAGCCCGACCGAGCAGGCGCGCTCCGCCTCGCGGTGGCTCCGCCCAAGCACCCATTTCAGCCGAAGAATCTCTCGTGACTTGCGCATCGACAGTCGCTCCGTCGCCATCTCGCCTCCTCAGAGGCTGACGGCTACTCGACCATCCAACGTCGCTTCGCTTCGGCCCCGCCGGTCAGCGTGCCTGGAGTGTTCGCCTTGCGCCGATTTCGGTGTTCAGAACGGACCGATTTCGGCGTTCACGATGCACCGATCCGGGTGTTCACCATGGTCCGATTTCGGTGTTCACGATGCGCCGACCCAGGCGTTCACGATGGGCCGAAACGCGCAGCGACGGTTTTGGATCGCACTGCCGTCGCCTCTGCGGCAGCGTCCGGATGGATGCGAGCCGTGACCGTTTCGCCTGATTGTTACAGCACGGCCCAGCGCGAGCCGGATCCATGGATTATCACCGCCTCGGCACCTACGGATTCCTCCGCTTTCAGGGAGATGGAGACCGTCGAATCGTCGGCGAAGATGATTGTCAGCGCATCTTCACGGTCGACGCGGACGCTCGCAACGTTCTTGGAAATCT
>DATHPT010000149.1:0-4120 GCA_035483615.1 Solirubrobacteraceae bacterium
GGATCGCGCCGTCAAGCTGTCACCAGGCGCCAGATTGGAACTCGGTGACCAAATCCTTATGGTCGTGGCGATCACCTCGCCAGCTCCGATATCGCGCTCGCCTGGGGGACGTAGGAGGGGACCATCTCCTGCTCGGGGTGCCGGGTCTGCAAAACCTCTCACAGACCCGACCGCCCTGCATCCAATCTTGCTTCAGGGCCAAGCGCTGACGATCGGGCGAGACCGCTCGAACGACATCGTCATCGCAGACCGGAATGTTTCACGCGTTCACGCCGAGTTGACACGCTCAGGGGCGCGCTGGACACTGCGCGACCTCGGCTCTTGCAACGGTACCCGACTCAACGGCCGCCCCGTAAAAGAGGCGGTCGTGGCCCCTGGAAACGAGATCGCCGTCGGGCGATTCCGACTTACCATCGACGATGGGGAGGTGCGCACGGAAAGCAGAGCAGGACGGCTTGAGGCCTCTGGTGTCGAACAGTGGATCAAGGGGGGGCGCTGCATCCTTCAGCCCCTGGATCTGACAGTTTTCCCTGGCGAGCTGGTCGGCGTCGTGGGCGAGGCAGGTGCCGGAAAGAGCACGCTCATCAAGGTGCTCGCGGGGGTCAGTAGACCAACTGCCGGGAGCGTGTCGCTCGATGGTGAAGCCCTCGCGCTCAGGCTCGTGGACATCGGCTACGTGCCACAGGAGAACACCCTGCTCAGCGAGCTCACCGTGAGAGAGGCGCTCACATTCGGGGCACAACTGAGGCTCCCGCCCGACACGAGCTCGGACGAGGTGTCGGCAGTCGTCGCTCAAGTCCTAGGCGACCTCGACCTGCAGCCACACGCCCATACGCGAATAGGAGGCGGCTTGTCGGGCGGACAGCAGCGCCGGGTCGCGGTCGGAATGGAACTACTCGGCTCCCCACGCGTCTTGCTCTTGGACGAGCCCGGGGCGAGCCTCGACGTCATCCATGAACGTCAGCTCATGGCCCTGCTGAGGCGAATAGCGAGCCGCGGGTGCGCGGTGGTCTGCATCACCCACAGTATCTCTTCGCTTCGCGGATTCGACCGGCTTCTCGTGATGGGAAGTGGCGGTACGCTCCGCTTCGACGGGCCTCCGGCCGCAGCTCTCAAACATTTTGGCGCGGCGAGCTTTGAGGCGATGTACGAGCATCTGGTCACTCTGCCGGCTCTCGCGAGAAGGGCTCCAAGCGTAAAATCTCCGGGTCGCCCACCGCTCGACCGGCCAAAACACAGCAACGGCGACGTCCGTCGTCAAACGCGCGTGCTGGCATCGCGAAACGCTCGTGTCCTGAGTAGGGATCGGCGTAATCTTGCGCTGCTCCTCTTGCAGGCACCGGTCCTGGCCGTAGGGGCAGTGCTTATCTTTGGCTCCGGCGCGTTCGGAGTGCCTGCTCCATCCGACCGCTCGGCCCAGCTTTTGTTTGTGCTCGTGCTCGTTTGCTGCTGGGTCGGGATTGTCGACGGCGCACGCGCTGTCGTTGCCGAGCGCCCGATCTTTCTGAGAGAGCGCTCGCTCGGAGTAATGCCAGAGGCGTACCTCGCGGGCAAGCTTGCCGTGCTCGGCGGGCTGGCCTTCGTACAAGCACTCACGCTTGCGACCGCCGCCTTCGCGATTGATCACCTGCACGCTTCGGCGGGGGTCTATGTGGAGGTTACGCTCTTGCTAACCCTTACGACGGAGGCTTCGATGGCGACCGGCCTACTGCTTTCCGCACTTGTGAACAGCGAGAACCAGGCGGGCAGCATGCTTCCGCTGCTGCTCGTGCCGCAGGTGTTGCTAGCGGGGGCCATCGTCGCCGTCGGCGAAATGGGCATGGCCGGCCCCCTATCACTTGTGGCCGTATCCCGGTGGGGCCTGGCAGGGGCAGGCTCAGCGCTTGCCCTAGCGGAATCCCCTGCCGCAAGCCGCGGCTTCGTTCATGCCTACGGCTCGTTCTACTCCACGCCTTGGGGGACGGGCGCGCTGGTGTTGTGCGGCCTCCTGGCAGCAACATGCTGGCTGAGTCTCCTGCGCCTCAGGCATGCATGGCACTCATAAGTCGTGAGATCGTCGGGTGAGTGTGGTTGAAAATTGCAGCGACAATCTGCTGTTACTGGCTTAGCCGAGTCGAACTGACCTCACCACCATCCAACGCTCGATAATGCATGTTATGTCAACAAGAAAGAAAAGCCGGGCATCCTCACGACGTCTCTGAGCTCTCGCGCTCGCCGATGACGCCCCCTGCCCAGGCGCGAGCGCGTGCCCCGAGCGGGCGCCCGAGCAGTACTCGATGACCAGCGATCCAGACATACGCACGCGCTGTCGTCGCTGGAAACCGCTCAGCTATCGAGGCGATCGGCTTTCCGCATGGCAACGCGTCGAAGACGACCGGAATAGCCGCGCCGCCCGACCGCAGCGCGCCGCGAGCATCGACGAGATGCCACGACGCGAGCCGATCCTGCGGCTCGAGCTCGGCGAGCAGTTGCTCACCGCGCGTGCTTTGAATCGCCACGGGCGTCAGACGGCCGGTCCGATCCCACTTCAGCAGTGTCGCCAGGATCACGCGACAGAAGCCGCACTGTCCGTCGTAGAGAACTACGAGACCGTCATCGCTCATCGGGCTGGCTAGGACGAGCGTCCCAGGCCCGCTGGATCTGCCGCATCATCGCTGGGTAGACGATCAGGTGCCGGAATGGTCCGATCAGCGACATGTACGCCTCTCCGAGCGCGCCGCGTGGCTTGACATAAACGCTCATCTGCCCGCGATAGGCGCCATCGCCCTGCTCGACCCAACCCAGGTGCATCACTCCGTGCACCGTGCCGTTCGAGATCTCCGCGGCCGCCTCGTTCGCCGTTCGATAGATGGGTATGAACGTCGACGAGCTGATCGACTTGGCCGGTGTGTCGTCGTCGCGCAGTTGCTCCGGTACGCGCACGCTCAGGCTCGTCTCCGTGCATCCAGGAATCGAGAGCTTGCGGTTGGGATCATCCCAGCCGAACCACGATCCCATGTGGTGGCGCAGTGAGAACAGCGCACGGGTCGGCCAAGAGCTGGAGCCGCTCGTCGGATCCATCCCGTTCATCAGTTCCAGCAAGGCTGGGAAGTCCTCCGCGCCCCCCTGCACCGGCAGTGCCCACGCGTCCAGCAGCCGGAAGTCAGGCGCGATCTCGGCGATCACCCACGGATGCCTTTCATGCTCGTGATTGGGGAGTTTCACGCCGCGAACCTCCGGCTTGACGTCGTGCGCTCGTGCCGCGGCGCTCATCGCGCATCGGCCGCGGGCTCGAGGTCTGGCAAGGTGGTCAATCCGAGCGCGCCGGCGGCGACGCTCGCGGCGAGCAGCTCATCGTGAGGCGCTTGTCCGGCAAGCTCTATCACTGCACCCTCGAGCGCCCCGAAGAAGGCCAGTGCCACAGCTCGCGCCGGCGGTCCAGGTGGAATCGAGCCCGTCCTCCTCCCCGCCTCGATCATGCGCGTACAGCGTTTGATCAGCGTCGCCGCGACGCTCTTGACCTCACGCCCGACCGGATGATCGCGTCCGCTGAACTCGAGCCTCAGCGCGATCATCACCCGCGCGATGTCGCGACGACAGAAGACGGCGTGGCCACGTGCGAGTGAGATCAGCGCGGCCACAGGGTCACGCTCTTCTTCGACAACTCGACCAACCTCCTGGCGCCAGGTCTCATCCACCCAGGCGACAACCGACAGCGCCAGGTCCTCCTTGTCTTTGAACTGGTGGTAGAGCGCGCCCCGTGTGTAGCCAGCGTCGCGCGCCACCTCCTCGAGTACCAAGTTGCCATACCCGTAGCGCGAGATGCCCCGCGCCGCCGACTCGAGCAGCGCGCTGCGCGTGCGGGCACTGCGGTCGGCTTGAGTCGGGCGCGGCGTGTCGGCTGCGCCCGAGTGCGATCGAGGCTCGACCTGTTTTGATGGGCTACGTACAGACATGTACGTATGTTATCAATTCGATTCCTCGAGACAAGCTCACAGGCCCCCTCCCCATCCCATCATGCCCCGGCGACGGCAGATCGTTGGGACACCGCGATAATCGCGCGATGGCAAGCGCCGAAGTCAGCTCTTCCTACAGCGGCCGCACGGCATGGGCACGCAACCTCGCAGCCCCGGTGCGCGAC
>DATHPT010000150.1:0-7804 GCA_035483615.1 Solirubrobacteraceae bacterium
TCCAGCGAACCCCGTGGAATCGCGGTTGACCCAACGACCGAAGCACTCTACGCGCAAGACAACAGCGAAGAAGGCGCCGGCTTCGGGCGGATCGACGAGTATGAACCTGCAGGCGGGCTGCTGAGCACGTTCATCGGCAACGCCAACGGACCGAATCACAACCCCGGCACGCTCGCCGTCGGCGCCGGCGGCGACATCTACGACGCGGAAGCGCAACTCGAATCCGTGTCGATCTTTGGGCCGGACGTCGCCGTACCTACTGTCTCCATATCGGCCGCGACCAGCCTCGACGAAACGACAGCCACGTTGCACGGCGAAGTCTCGCCAGACTCCGCGCACGGCGGCGCGGAAGTCACGAAATGCGAATTCGAATACGTCACGCAGGCCCAGTTCGAAACGTCGCAGTTCACCGACGCGACCACTGCTGCATGTGCGCCAACGCCCCCATATACGTCTGCTCAGAGCGTCTCCGCCACCGTAAGCGGTCTGACGCCGAGCACGATGTACCACTACCGCCTTGCGGCGGCCAACGCGAACAACCGCGTCAGCCTCAGCGAAGCGCCCACAGAAGAAACGTTCTCAACGCCGGGGCCGCCAACGATCGCTGACGAGACGACGTCGGCGATCACGCGTGAAGGAGCGACGCTCGAAGCGCAGCTAAACCCGAACGGCCACGACACGCACTACGAGTTCCAGTACGGCGAAACCGAATCGTACGGCGCCGCCATCCCGATTCCACCGGCCGATGTTGGTGAAGGTCAGACGCCAGTCATGGTGAGCCAGCAGGTCACGGGCCTGAAGGTTGGCGTGACTTATCACTTCCGCGTGGTCGCCAAAAACTCGCGCGGCGAAACCGGCGGGCACGACGCAACGTTCACGACCGTCCCCGTCGCGGCCGTCGACGACCAGCTCGTCGTCGCTGGTCCGCACACTGCCACGATCAAGGTACGGATCAACCCGAAGCAGGGACTCCCTGATCTTGGTGGCGCCACGACCTGTGCCTTTCAGTACGTGACCGAAGCGGACTTTGCAACGTCCGGTTTCACGGCGCCGTCGACGGCGCCGTGCACACCTCGAGCGATCGAATCCACCTCCGAAGGGCAGAACGTGATCGTGCAACTGTCGGGGCTAGCCGCCAACACGATCTACGACTATCGATTCCTCATTGCGAATGAGGCCGGCGAAGCAGCGGTCGGCGGGAAACTCGCGACGTTTGGCATTAGCCCGCCCTTCGAAAGCGGAATGTTCAATCAGGAAGGCGCGCCCTACACGCAAGCAGGGGGCCATCCCTACGAGCTGACGACGAACATCGCATTCAACTCGACGAAATACGGGAGCGGCTTTGCGCCGGCGAGCGGCAGGCTCAAGGACGTGCACGTCCAGCTGCCGCCGGGGTTGATCGGTAACCCGACGGCGACGGCGAAGTGCACTGTGCTTGTGGCAGTGAAATCGCAAGGGAGCAGGTGCGCTCCCGGTACGCAGGTCGGGCTTATGCGTGTCACGCTCGAAAACACGGGCTCGAACTTCGAAGGGGGCTTGAACGAACACGTCGTGCCGCTGTTCAACGTCGTGCCGTCGAAGGGTGTGGCCGCCGAGTTCGCGAGCGGCGAAATCAACGCAGGTCTCAACGCGACGATTGTCGCCCACGTGCGCACCGGCCAAGGGTACGGCGTGAGTGCTGACAGTCTCAACATCCCGACGCTAGGCTCGATCCGAAAGGTGTCAGTATCGATCTGGGGAGTTCCGGCTGATCCCGCGCACAACACCGAAAGGATCTGCCCCCCCGGCGAGTCGGGAACGCATGGGGTGCTTGAAGGCTACGAAGTCGGCTGCGGCTCGGGCGAAGCCCCGAAGCCGTTTCTGAGAGCGCCGACGTCGTGCCCCAGCGCGCCTTTCACAACCGACGTCCTTGCTGACTCTTATAACGCGCCAGGCGAATTCGTCCAAGCGCAGGCCCAGATGCCGGCCACGACCGACTGCTCCGCGCTGCGCTTTACCCCGCACATCAGCGTGACACCCGAATCCACGAGCTCAGATTCGCCGACCGGTCTTCACGTCGACTTGCACATTCCTCAGGAAGAAAGCGCGAGCAGTCTTGCTCAGGCCGATCTGAAGGACGCCACCGTGGCGCTGCCGGTCGGTATGGCCGTCAATCCGGCCTCGGCAAATGGCCTCGTTGGCTGCTCTGAGGTTCAGATCGAACTCGACGGCCCTGAGCCGGCGACCTGCCCCAACGCTGCAAAGATCGGTTCGGTCGAGATCGACACGCCGCTGGTAGACCATCCGCTCAGGGGCGGCGTGTTCGTCGCTCAGCAGGGCAACGCCGGTCCTGCGCACGGCTCAAACGAGTTCAGCTCGCTGCTGGCGCTCTACATCGCTGTCAACGATCCCGAAACCGGTGTCGTGGTAAAGCTGGCTGGGAAGGTGAGCGCGGATCCTGTGACTGGTCAGCTGACGACCACCTTCGCCGAAAATCCGCAGCTGCCATTCGAAGACCTGAAGCTTGACTTCTTCGGCGGGCCGAACGCGTCTCTATCGACGCCGGTGGCATGTGGCACATACTCAACTGCGAGCTCGCTCGTGCCATGGTCGGGCCAGGCGGCAGCCGAATCGTCGTCCGCGTTCGCGATCAGTTCGGGCCCCAGCGGTGCCCCGTGCGGTCCCGAACGCTTTACACCAGACTTCGCGACAGGAACGACGAACAATCAGGCTGGCGGATTCACCCCGTTCACCACCACGTTTTCACGCGGAGATGGCGAACAGCGCCTCTCATCGATCCAGCTGAAGACTCCCCCAGGCCTGCTGGGGATGCTCTCATCGGTGGCGCTCTGTCCAGAGCCGCAGGCCAGCGCGGGACAGTGCTCGCCGGCGAGCCGGATAGGACACGTGACCGTGCAAGCTGGCGTGGGTAGCCAGCCGATCACGTTGCCGGAAGCCGGGAGGCAGGAAGATCCGGTCTACCTCACCGGGCCTTACGGCGGTGGGCCATTCGGCCTGTCGATTGTGGTGCCCGCAGAAGCCGGACCTTTCGACCTGGGCACGGTCATTGTCCGCGCCGCCATTCACATCGACCCAAATACCTCGCAGATCAGCGTGGTAAGCGATCCAATGCCCACGAGACTCCAGGGCATCCCGCTGGATGTGCGGACGGTCCAAGTCGTGATCGACCGCCAAGGTTTCATGTTCGCCCCAACAAACTGTGAACCGCTGGCGATCGACGGAACAATTGCCTCCGCAGAAGGAGCGGTGGCGCACGTCTCCAGCCGCTATGAGGCCGCCAACTGCGCGACGCTTCCGTTCAAGCCCTCTTTCACGGCGTCAACCCAGGGCACGACAAGCAAAGCAAACGGCGCCTCGCTGGTCGTGAAGATCACCCAGAAACCCGGCGAAGCGAACATCCACGAGGTGGACCTACAGTTGCCGAAAGCTTTGCCTTCGCGCCTGACGACGCTGCAGAAAGCGTGCACCGAAGCGCAGTTCAACAGCGATCCCGCCGGATGTCCGGCGGGATCGGTGATCGGCACGGCCACCGCGCACACGCCGGTGCTGCAGGCGCCGCTTACAGGACCGGCATATCTGGTATCGCACGGCGGGGCTGCGTTCCCCGATGTCGAGTTCGTGCTGCAGGCCGATGAACGCGGGGGGAACGTCGTGATCGTCCTCGACGGCAAGACGCAGATCAAGAACGGGATCACCTACAGCCACTTCGAAACGGTGCCTGACGCCCCGATCAGCTCATTCGAAACGCGCTTTCCGGAGGGCCCTCACTCGGTCCTGTCGACGGAGAGTCCTGGACACACGAACCTATGCGCGCTCAAGCTGCTCATGCCGACGACGATCGTCGGTCAGAACGGCGCGCAGATCGAGCAGCGCACGAACGTCGCAGTGAGCGGCTGTAGGGCGGTCACGATCGGCAACCGCAAGATTTCCGGCAGGAACGTCGTGCTGAGCTTCTTCCTGACTACGAAGGGCACTGTGACCGTTGCGTCCAAGGGCCTGAAGAGATACCGAAAGACCCTCGGGGCGGGCTCGCACCAGGTCACGGTTGCACTGTCGAAGACGGGGCTCTCTCTGCACAGGCATCACAGGAAGGTCAAGATCGGGGTCGCGCTGCGCAGCGGGGCGAAGACCTCGAGCGCCACTACGACTCTGAAGCTCTGAAATGGTCCGTCGAGGGTCCGCGCGGCACGATTGGAGCCCTGACCCGCTAAGAAGCTCGGTCAATCTTGCTCGTGCAGCACCGGGCGTAGGAGATCCCGACGATCGCGCCTTCCGGTGCTTGCAGCCAGGCCACTGTCTGGCCCCAAGGCTCCTTGCGCGGTGGGTGTAGCAGCACGTAGCCAGCCTGCTCGAGCTCGCTGGCTGCCGGTCCGACCGCTGCGACGTCGGCAACGTCGAACTCGATGCTGACCTGCGGCACCGGCTGCTCCGCCGGCCGATGCCGCGAGGAAGCGCCACCGCGCAACGGTGCTCGGCGTCACCTACGAGGACGCCTCTCCCGACGCCGAGGCCTTCGTCCGTCACTACCACCTCACCAACCCGAACCTGCGCGGCACCGAAAGCGGCGACTTCGCCCGCGCGTTCGGGACCGACCGGCTGCCCGAGAGCTTCATCATCGATCGCCGCGGTCGGGTCGTGGCGCTCGAACGCAACGAGGTCGCACAGAAATTCATCGACAGAGCGATCAGGCTCGCCGAAACATCGTGAGGCTCACGATTCCTCGATCCTGTAAGGCGCCCCCGCTATCTACCAGTGTGGCGATGGCGCAGCGGGTAGTTGCACCGTGACGCAGAGCCCCCCAGTGGCTCGGAGGGTAGGCGTGAATGTCCCGTCGTGTGCTTGGGCGATGCTCTTGACGATCGCCAGCCCTAGGCCGACGCCTGCGTGGTCGGCGCGGACGCGTTCGTCGCCACGAAGGAATGGCTCGGCAAGCGCGACCAGCTGGCGGTATTCAGGGCACCCGCACCCTTTTCGGCGCCGACTTCACCGTGCTCTGGCCGCGAGCAGCGTAGTTGAGCTCAACCGCATAGCGCAGGCCGCGCGGCAGCTTGACGGCGATCGTCACCTTGGTCGCACCGGCAGCAACGGTCTTGGTCGCGAGCTTCTTGAAGGTCAGCTTCTTCGCCCGGGTCTTGGAGGTAGCGATCCGCGTGTCATGACTCCTTCGATGCTTCTTGCTCGGCGCAGGGGCTCCGAGTCGCTTCACCAACAGCGAGATGGTTCCCTTCGCCGTCGACGCAGGGCTGAGCTCGCCGCTGACGATCAGTCTCCCCTTGCTGGTGCGCACCTTCTCGATCCGCACGATCTCGGTGTGGCGGATACTGATCGGCGCCGGGGCTGGCCCCGGGCTCGTGGGTGCTGCAGTCGTCACGCTCAGCGCGAATGGAACCGAGGCGGCCGGAGTCAGCAAGTCGCCGAAGGGCGGCGCGGCTGCTGGTTCGACCAGCCGTGAGATCTCAGGTGTCGTGACTTCGTAGCTGCCGCTGGCCGGTGGGACGAAGCTGACGCTGTAGCGGTCTCCTGCGTCGAGGAGGCTGGAGGCAAGTGGCGCCCCGCCGGTTGCTTGGACGAAGATCTGCTGACCGGCCAGGCCAGGGTAGCCGGGCTCAGGATCGGCGACGCCGCCGTTCACGATGACCGGACTGCCGGCGGCCACCGAGGCCGCCGACGGCGTTGCAGTTACCTGCGGCGCGGCGTCTGGGGTGAACGGCGCGCCCGGTGATCCAGGGGCGCTCTTCAGGTAGAGCGCGATCTGCGCCTGCTCGGCGGGCGAGGTAAGAAACCCGATCAGGTCCTGCGCCCCCTGCAGGTTCACGGTCTCACCCGCCTTCGCCGGATTGATGACGTAGCCGTGGAAGCGGGTGAGCAGCGCCGTAGCTCCGGCCGGGGCGCTGGGACTCTGGTCGGCGGAGAGGATCGACAGGTTCCCGACGCTGCCCGACGGCGCTTTTCCCGTCGCCAGGAAAGCGTAGGTGCCGCGGTCGGTCAGCGTGTAGCAGTGGGCGGATCCAACGGGAACTCCGATGCAACTGTTCGTCGCGCTCAGCTCGTTGGCTTGGCTCATGTTCGCAATCTCGTACCACGATGGGAGATCGCTCCCAGTGACGATCCCACTGTCGGCTGCCGGGCAATCTGGGGCTTCCGGATCTGAGGCGAACGCCGCGGCGGTGATCGGCGTCATGCCGCCACCGTCGGCGGCGCTGACGTCGCAGAGCATGACGCCAGCGGGTACGAGCCCGGATTCGGAGACGAGCTTCCAGATCGTGTGCTCCTCGAGCGTCGTGGCTGGTGCATTGGTCGTTCCCCCGCGGCTCACATACGTGACGTCGCCGGCGACCCCGGCAGCGGCGACAGCGGCAAAGCCGCGGGCAATGTCGTGCGTGCCGCCGCCGCTGGCGACGCCGGCTGCGTCGCCGGTCGTTCCGACCAGGACATAGTCGCCGTAGAAAAGCGCGTTGCCGAGATGGTTTTCGTCAGAGAAGCCGCCCGCGACGAATTCCGCCTCGAGCCTAGGTTCGTGGAGCATCAGCACGCTGGGCTGGCCGGCCCCGGCCTCGGCATTTTCCTTGGCGGCCTTCTGGGCGGAGCCCGAATAGGTCAGTTCGTACTGGGGGAAGGCTTGCTCGAACTGCGGTTCGATCACGTTTGCGAAGAGACCGGAGTCGACCACGTCGGACGGGCCGAGGATCCTCACAGTCCCCGCCGTATCGGCCGGGGCGTCGCTCACCGAGAGCACGAGCGTCGCCGCCAGCCCCGCCAACGCAACCATGACCCGAGTTCTCACCCTGCGAGCATAATCCCCCTCGACCCGGTGCGGGCGATCGTGCTGTGGATGGTCTTCCCGATTCTCTACATCATCTACACGCTCGCCCGCGGTGCGATCGTCGCCCGTACTCCTTCGTGAATCCGCACCGCAGCGGCGGCTATCTGCGGGTGGCCGGCGGCAAGGTGGCGGTCGGGATCGGCATTATCGTGCTGATCGTTGCGACGACGTGGGCGGGCAACCGCCTCGGCGGTGCGACGCGCGCCCCGATGAAAGCTCAACCCAGAGGTGACATATGCCTGAGTCCGTTGATCCTGATCATCTACTGCTGATTGGCGCCGGGCCAGGAGTCGGCGCCGCCGTGGTCCGGCGCTTCGGCCGCGAGGGTTTTCGCAGCACGCTCATCTCGCGCAGCAAGGCGCTCGACGAGCTCGCCCCTGAACTGCGCAGCGGTGGCCTCGAGGTAGAGGCGATCGCCGCTGACATCGAGGACCTCGACGGCTACCGCGAGACGCTCGAACGGATCTTCAGCGCCCCCGGAGCCCCCGGTGTCGTCGTCTACAACGCCGCCCTGCCAGACCCGGGCGAGATCCTCGCCACCACCGTCGAGCGGCTGCGAACTGCCCATGACGTTGATGTCCTCGGTGCCGTCGTTGCCGCACAAGTAGCGGCGCCCATCCTTCGGGCAGCCGGCAGCGGCACCCTGCTCGTCACCAGCGGCGGCTTTGCCGACAATCCAGTTCCCGCATTGGCGAGCCTCTCGATGGGCAAGGCCGCCCTGCGCTCCGCGCAGACGCTGATTGCTGCTGGCGTCGCAGAGGACGGCATCCACGCCGCGACCATCACGATCGCCGGTGCCGTCAAGCCGGGGACGGATTTCGATCCGGACAAGATCGCCGAGCTTTTCTGGACCGCCCACACCGACTCGAAGGACGCCTGGCAGACGGAGTATCGGTTCACCGGTGCGTAGCGGGGCGCAGCCCCGTCAGCCAGGCGGGCCGAAGCGCGGGCTGACCGTCGACGAGCCCCGACGCGTCTGGG
>DATHPT010000151.1:0-5864 GCA_035483615.1 Solirubrobacteraceae bacterium
CTTCAGCAGGCCCGCGAGGGGATCGCGCCCACACCCGCCCTCAACGGCGCCCCCGACACCGCCGCCGCGCTGCTGGTGCCCCCGCTGCCGGCCGCCGAGCAGATGCCGACCGAGGACCCGGCACGGCGGCGCAAGCGCGCCATCTGGATCGCCGTGGGGGTGGCGGCGATCGCGCTCGCCGCCGCGATCGCGCTCCTGCTCCTGCTGCCATCCAAAGCGGGTCGCGTGACCGTGCCCGATGTCACCGGCAAGACCCAGGCCGCGGCCGTCGACTCGTTGAGGCGCGAGGGATTGCAGCCGGTCGTGTCGCTCGCCGCCAACGCCCGCGTGGCAAGCGGTCTGGTGGTCGGCACCACCCCGCCGAGTGGGACGGTCCTCAAGAAGGACTCGCGGGTCAGCGTGATCGTCTCTTCGGGCCCAGGCATCCTGGCGCTCCCGAACGTCAACGGCAAGAAGAGCGATGCAGCCACGAAGATCCTGCGCGAAAAGGGCTTTCAGCCGACCGTCCAGAAGCAGTCGAGCGACACGGTGGCAAGCGGTCTCGTGATCTCCACCGATCCCGCCGCCGGGATCGAGGTGCAGGTCGGCAGCCCCGTGACCGTGTTCGTGTCCTCGGGCCCGGAAGAAGTGAGCGTCCCCGAAGTGACGGGCGAATCGCAGGCCGACGCGACAGCCACGCTCGCCGCCGCCGGGCTGAAGGTGACGGTGGCCAAGCGCGAAGTCGCCGAACCTGCCGCAGGCACGGTGATCTCACAGACGCCGGGCGCCGGATCGCAGCTGAAGGTCGGTGGACAGGTGACGATCACAGTTGCCCAGGCGCCCAAGCAGGCGCCGGTGCCCTCGGTGGTGGGCCAGAGCGAAGCCCAGGCGGTGGCGGCGCTGACGAGCGCCGGCTACACCTCCCACACCGTCTCACGCAACGTCACCGACCCCTCCAAGGTGGGAACCGTGCTGCAGCAGAGCCCGGGCGCCGGCAGCAAACCCGGGAAGGGCACGGTCGTGACGATCGCCGTTGGAGCGCTCGCCCAGCAGACGACTTCAACCTCGACCACCACCACCCCCACGACCCCAGCCACCCCGCCTGCCAACGGGGCGCCCGCGGCCGGGGAATAGGCCGACCGGGCGGACCCCTCGCTGCTGGCGCCCGACTCGCGCACGCTCTCCTGTGGCGGCGGGCGTGAGCCGGCTGCCGGCGGTTACTTGAACAGGGTGATCTCGGAGATCTCGGCCGTTTCCCGTCCCGGCGGAAGCTTGGTGATCCAGATCAGGTAGTAGCGGTACACCGCTGGGGCGCCGATCGCGATCGTTGTGCGCTTGCCGATGGTGCGGGCCGGCGCGAGCTGGGCCCATCCGAGGGATCGCAGGCTCTCTTCTTGCCCGCCGGCGCTGTCCGGGGCGGGCTTGGCTGACGCGTACACAGCCGCCGTGAACCCAGGAGAGGGGGACTGGATCTCGACCGAATGGGCCACCACGCCCGGGGCCGCGTCGAGTGACACGCCAAGGCCCGGCTTGCCGAGATTGCCGTCGATGTAGTGCTCGGTGCTCCACGAGGTGTTGAGATCGCCGTCCACCAGGCTGCCCACGTCTTCGGCGTGTTCGGGGCCGGTGCCGAACGGGTTGTAGGAGGCGGCAGCCGTCTGTTTGAGCACGACCGGTGTGGTGCCCGAGCCGGTGCGCACGTCGGGCGCCACGCCGGTGCCGCTGTGGGTGTGGCCGGCCGCCGCCACGAGCGTCACCGCAACGATCGCTGCGAGCAGCGCAAGCGAGATCCCCCAGCGCGCCGGATGGCGCACCCGCCACGGCAGCAGACGGCGCGCGGGCGAGTGCAGCGTGCGCAGCACCGCGGTGACCTCGCCCGTCGCCTGCCCGGAGCGGCTGGTCTCGATCGCCAGCGCCTCCTCCATGTCGAGGATCATGCTCGCCATGTCGGGATAGCGCCGCTCGAGATCCTTGGAGGTGGCGCGTTCCACCACGGCGGCGGTCGCCGCCGAGACCTCGGGTCGCGCGAGCTGCACGTCGGGGACCTCCTCGCGCACGTGCATCATCGCGATCGCCACCGGCGACTCGCCCTTGAAGGGCACCTCGCCGGTCAGCATCTCATACAGCACCACACCCAGCGAATAGACATCGGACTGTCCGGTGACGGCCTGGCCGAGGGCCTGCTCGGGGGAGACATAGTCGGTGGTGCCGAGCACCCGCCCGTCCATCGTGAGGCCTTCCTCAGTGAGTGTGCGGGCGATCCCGAAATCGGTGATCTTCGCGCCCCCCTCGCCGCTGAGCAGGACGTTCTGGGGCTTGACGTCGCGGTGGACGATCTCCTGGGCATGAGCGGCGCCGAGCGCCCGCGCGATCTCGATCCCGTAGGCGAGCACCATGGGCACGTCCAGGGGCGCGTCGCGGCGGATCAGCTGCTTCAGGGTCTCCCCGTCGACGTGCTCCAGCACGATGTAGGGCGTTCCGGGCTCGATCATCGAGGCCCCGCCCTCGCCGCCCTCGCCGTCCTGGGCGTCCCACTCACCCGCGTCGATCACGGTCACGATGTGGGGGTGGTTGAGCTGCGCGACCGCCCGCGCCTCGCGGCGGAAGCGCTCGAGCTGGTCGGAGTCCGAGGCGATCTCACGGTGCATCAGCTTGATCGCGACCTGCCGTTCGAGCACGGTGTCGAACGCGCGGTACACGGTGCTCATGCCACCGTGTCCGATGCGCGCGTCGAGGCGGTAGCGCCCGCCGAGTGTGGTGCCGAGGATGGCGTTGTTCACGATTGGAGCCCGGAACGCCTGAGTATGCCTCTGCCGGCCGCCGGTTTGTGTGAGGTTTTTATTTTTTTAGGATTTGGGGGCGTGCTACCCGGTGTTATCGCGCATCCGTCGGATCACAAGCAGGGCAAGCCCTGTGCGATAGGCCGCACAGGCCCCCAGCAGCGTGACGCGCCGCCGCGGCGACAGCACTCTGGTGCTGAGGAGTGTGGACAGGAAGGCGCTTGCGCCACCGGCGGCGAGTCCCGCAGACAGCCCGCTCGCCCCGCCGCTCACGCCGCCGCGGATCAGCTGCGTGGCCTTCAGCGCCGCCGCGCCGGCGATCACGGGCAGGCCGACCTGCCAGGAGAGCCGGTCGGCGTCCTCGCGGGAGAAGCCACGGGCGCGCGCCGCGGCGAGCGTGGCCCCGCTGCGCGAGACGCCCGGCATCAGCGCAAGCGCCTGGGCGAGCCCCAGCAGCAGCCCGTCCGCCGGTCCGGCCTCACAGGCGCTCCGCGGGCTCCCAGGATGGAGATCGCCAGCAAGCATCGCCGCCGAGCCGCCGAGCAGGCCGGCGGCGATCGAGCCGGGGGTCCCCAGACGCCGCTCGATCTGGCCCCCCAACGTGTAGCCCGCGAGCGCCGCCGGGATCACGGCCCTCGCCAGCAGGCCGAGACTCGCTGAAGGTCGCGAGCGCGACCTTGGCTTCTCAAGGCTCCAGGTCGCCTGCGGCGCCCCCGAGGGTGGGCGCAGCAGCAGCGCCAGCGCGGTCCCGGCATGGAGGGACACCTCGAAGGCCTTGCGCAGCTGCGGGTCGAGCTCGCCATAGGGCCAGCCCGCGAGCCATGGCACGAGCGTGGTGTGGCCCGAGGAGGACACGGGCAGCAGCTCGGTCGGCCCGTGCAGCAGCCCGAGTGCCACGGCGTGGCGGAGCGGGAGCCGCTGCACAGGCGCGTGTCAGCCCACGTTGGCGGGGCGCTCGCTGGTCTCGGGCGCTGGTGCCGGCGGGGGAGGCGGGGTATTCGACCCCGACGAGCGCCGCCGTCGCACGACCGCGTAGACGATCCCCGCCACGAGCAGCGCCACGATCGCGTAGTCGACGTACTCGAAGCCTTTGCGGACCTGTGTCCAGTCGCCCCCGAGCGCATGCCCCGCAAGTGCGAGCGCCACCACCCAGGGGACCGTGCCGATCAGCGAGAACACGGTGAAGCGCCCGAGCGGCATTCGTGCGATCCCGGCGGGTAGCGACACGAACGCTCGCACCAACGGGACCATCCGCCCGAACAGCACGGTCGCCTCGCCGTAGCGCTGGAAGAAGCGGTCGGCCCGTTCGATCTGGGACGGGCCCATGTGCAGCTTCGCCCCATGGCGTTCAAGCAGCTCCAGGCGCCCGCCCCGTCCGATCCCGTAGGCGAACCAGGAGCCGACCATCGTGCCGAGCAGCCCCACGAGCACGACCCCCGTCAAGGTCATGTGATGGTGGGATGCGCTCTGAGAGGGGTCTGCCACCGCGAACCCCGCGAACAGCATCACCACCTCGGAGGGGATCGGGATGCAGGCGCTCGAGAGCGCCATCAGCGCGAAGATCCCGGGCAGGCCCGCGTCGCGGACGAAGTGCGCGGTCGTGTTGACCAGCGATTCGGAGATCGACGCGAGCACGAGCATCCGGCAACGATACCTTCCGGGTACGGACGACCCGCCGCACGGACGGCTCGGTGCTCGGCGGCTCCTGTAAGCAGACCGCTACCTTCCAATGTCCCATGCGCGTGTGGATCGACCTCACCAACAGCCCGCACGTGCTCGTGATGCGCCCCGTGATCGAGGCGCTGCGGGCGGACGGGCACGAGGTGCGGGTGACCGCCCGCGACTTCGCCCAGACGCTGCAGCTGCTGGAGCGCTTCGGGATCGATCACACGGCGATCGGCCACCACCGCGGCGAGCACCTGCTGGCGAAGGGCACGGGCCTGGTGAGCCGGTCGACGGCGCTCGTGCGCTGGGCGCGCCGAGACAGGCGCAGGGCAGGCGGGCAACGCTTCGACATCGCACTCGGCCATGGCTCCAACGACGTGAGCGTGGCAGCGCGGCTGCTGGGGATCCCCTGCTCCACCACTTTCGACTACGAGTGGGCGGCGGTCCAGCACCATGTCAACTGCCGCCTTGCCCAGGCGGTGGTGGTGCCGGATGCGATCCCCCCGCAGCGCCTGGAGCGCTACGGCGCCAGGGGCAAGGTGCGCGGTTATGAAGGCCTGAAGGAGGAGTATTACCTCGCCGACCTCGAGCCCGATCCAGCGGTGCTCGAGCAGCTGGAGATCGACCGCGCCCGCCCGCTCGTGGTGGTGAGGACGCCGCCCGAGGTGTCGTTGTACCACCGCTTCGAGAACGACCTGTTCGCCGATGTGCTCGCGCGTCTGCGCGAGACCGGTGCAAGCGAGGGCGTGCAGTCGGTCGTGCTGCCACGCACCGCTGAGCAGCGGGCCCAGCTGAGCGCAGTGCCTGGCTTCACGGTGCCACAGCGCGCGATCGACGCGCAGTCGCTGATCGCCTACGCCGATCTCGTGATCTCCGCGGGTGGCACCATGAACCGTGAGGCGGTGGCGCTCGGCACGCCGGTCTACACCACCTTCGAGGGGCGTCTCGGCGCGGTCGACGAACGCCTGATCGCTGAAGGACGTCTGCGCAAGCTGGGGGCCGTGGGCCAGCTCGACCTGACCAAGCGCGACCCGAGCGCCGCCGTCGCGCGAGTGCGACGCGACCCGCGCAAACTGGTCGCGCTGCTGCTCTCGCCGGTGCTGGGCTGAAGAGCCGGTTTCCCTTTTCAGCCTGAGAGGCCGTAGAATTGGTGGGGATGCGCCGACGGATCAGCTCGCCGGCTCTTTCCCTGCACCGGCACTCACTTCCGAGGCTGGCGGTAGATGGCGTGCTCGTTGCGCTCGCCTACTACGTGGCGTTCGAGCTTCGCTTCGACAACGGACCGACCGGCCGCTACGAAATCCTGCGCGAACGCACGATCTGGTGGGTGCTTGCCGGCAGCCTGCTGATCCTGCTGCTCTCGGGCGTGCACCAGCGTCGCTGGCGCTACTCCGGTCAGCGCGACTACGAGGTGGTGGCGTGCGCGGTGGTCGCGATCGT
>DATHPT010000152.1:0-2536 GCA_035483615.1 Solirubrobacteraceae bacterium
TGGACAAGCTCGAGGCGTTGCTCGCGGAGGCAAACGTTGACCTCAGCGAGGCCGTCCCTCTGATCGCGGACCTGCTGTCCGTGCCGATCGGCAATCGCTATCCACCGCTCAGCCTCACATCGCAGAAGCGCAAGGAGAATACGCTTCGGGCCCTCCTGGCCCAGCTCGAGGGACTGGCGGCGCGTCGGCCCGTACTGATGGTGTTCGAGGATGTGCACTGGATCGACCCCACCTCGCTCGACCTGTTGGACCTCATCGTCGACCGGGTGGCCACCCTCCGGACCTTGCTGGTCATCACCTTCCGGCCAGAGTTCGCGACGGCCTGGATCGGGCGCTCGCACGTGACACAGATAAGTCTCGGTCGTCTGCCGCGTCGACAGCGCGCCGAGATGGTCATGCGGGTGACCGGCGGCAAGGCGTTGCCCCAGGAGATCGCCGAACATATCATCGATCGGACCGATGGCGTACCGCTGTTCATCGAGGAATTGACCAAGGCGGTGATCGAGAGCGGCATGCTGACCGACGTTGGCGACCGCTTCGATGCGAGGGGGCCCGCGCGTCGGCTTGCCATCCCGACCTCGCTCCAAGGCTCGCTCCTGGCACGGCTCGATCGCTTGGCACCCGTGCGCGAGATGGCGCAGATCGGTGCGGCCCTCGGACGGTCATTCTCGCATGAGCTGATCAGCGCCGTCGCGGCTGTGCCGCAGCACCAGGTGGACGGGGCCTTGGCGCAGCTCGTAAGCGCCGAATTGGTCTTCCAGCGGGGCACCCCACCCGATGCAGAGTACACCTTCAAGCACGCGCTGGTGCAGGACGCAGTCTATAGCACCCTGTTGCGCGGTCGACGCCAGCAGATCCATGCCCGCATTGCAACGGTGATGGAGAGTCAGTTCCCTGAAATTGTGGCCGCTCAGCCGCAACTCATGGCCCATCATTGCGCCGAGGCGGGCTTCAACGAGAAGGCGGTCGGCTACCGGCTCAAGGCCGGCCAGCAAGCGGTCTCGCGGTCGGCGATGACGGAAGCGGTGGCGCAGTTGCAGAAGGGGCTGGAATTGCTGGCGAACATGCCCGAGGAGTCCCGGCCAGTGCAGCACGAACTCGACCTGCGAATTGCCCTGGGGCGGGCGCTGATGGCAGCTCGAGGGTATTCGGCGCCGGTGGTGGGCGATACCCTCGTCAGGGCGCGAGCGCTCGCCGAGCGGTTCGATCGGCCGGATCGT
The DNA here is from genome assembly GCA_035483615.1 of Solirubrobacteraceae bacterium. Classification (GTDB taxonomy): domain Bacteria; phylum Actinomycetota; class Thermoleophilia; order Solirubrobacterales; family Solirubrobacteraceae; genus Palsa-744. The sequence continues at coordinate 1,221 of DATHPT010000152.1, forward strand.
CTCGTTCCGCTGCTCTATTCCCAATGGGGCTTCCATTCGGTTCGGGCCGAGCACGAGCTGGCGGTGTCCCTTGCCGAGCAGATGGAGAAATTGGGCGAGACAAGAAAAGATCAAGCCACTCTGCTGCTGGGTCACTATATCCACGGCGCCAGTTGCTACTATCGCGGGGAGTTTGTGACAGCGCGCGGCCTTCTCGAGCTGTGTGATGGCTTGAGAGATCCGGCCGCTCGCGCGATTTGCGCCGCCATAGCGGTGGCCGATCCGTACGCGGCGAGCCTGGGTCACTTGGCGTTGACATTGGCGTTTCTGGGCCACATCGATCAGGGACGCGCGCGCGTGGACGAGGCGTTGTCGGAAGCCCGCGGGCTCGACCATCCGTTCACGGTGGCGTTTGTGTTGAGCAAGGTGTGTGCAGTGGAGACCGTTGCCGGCTTGCTGCATGACGCACGACGGCACGCGGAGGAGCTGGAGGCTCTCTCGGACGAGCACGGTTTTCCTCTTTGGTTGGGCGTCGGACTTCTTCAGCATGGTCGGTCATTGACGGCAATTGGACAGGCGCAGGATGGCCTCGCGGTGCTCGCGAGGGGCCTGTCGGTGCTTCGTGATGCTGGAGCCGTCGTGCACACACCGCGCGCGCTCTGCTATCTCGCCGAGGCTCACACCAGGGTCGGGCATCTGCAGGAGGGGCAGAATTGCCTCGTCGAGGCTGCGCAGCTCATCGAAACGACCCAGGAGCGGTCCTTTGAGGTCGAGCTGCATCGGCTTCAGGGCGATATGATGAATGCGCGAGGCGACCAAGCCGCTGCGGAGCAGAATTATCATCGAGCGCTCGCTGTGGCGGAGCGCCAGAGCGCGAAGACGTTTGGGCTGCGCGCTGCGACCAGCCTCGCCCGCTTGTGGCGCGACCAAGGCAAGTGCACGGAAGCTCACGACCTCCTCGCGCTGGTGTATCGCTTGTTCACCGAAGGCTTCGACACGCCGGTCCTGCGGGACGCCAAGGCGCTGCTCGACCAGCTGGATGCCACCAATATCGCGCCTGATAAAGGACGTTATCATACGCAATAATCATGCAAGGGGCCTCTTGTCTCCGCGCGCAAGCAACTAACCGCCGACGAACGTGACCGTCTCGTCGAGCGGGGCGCGGCCCGTACGGGCGTAACTCACCGTGGGGTCCTCGTACCCGATCGACATGCCGCAGAAGAGGATGAGCCCGTCCGAGGGTGACAGGACCTCCGCGACCGTCTCGCGAACCTGCGACCACGCCATCTGCGGGCAACTGTGCAGCCCTTCGGCGCGGAGCAGCAGCATGACGGTCT
>DATHPT010000153.1:0-14908 GCA_035483615.1 Solirubrobacteraceae bacterium
TATGATCTGCGCTTCTACCGGAGAACCGAGTATGAGCTCAGGAACTGGCCGCGCACCTGTCGGGTCGCACGAAACGCACACGGTCTTTTTTGTATCGAGCGAGAACAGGTACGCCTCAGGATCAGGAGTTCCCCTTACGGAATCGGTGTTGTCGTAGCTCGTCAGACGCGAATGCGAGGTGAACAGGAGCTTCTTTCCGTCGGGCGTGGCCCGTGCGCTCCAGTAGCCCGGGATCGTAATCAGGTCGGCGTTGGCTCCATTGCTTTCAGCATCGTGCAACGCAATCCGCGACACGAACGACAGATGACCATCGTGGGTGAGGTAGACGTTCAGTTCTTTGTTTGATTCATTGGCTTCCTGGGTGTTTTCACTCGGATCGCCGCTTCCCGGCGTGAGCTGGCCCATCGCCGCGAAATACACGTACGAACCGTCTTCGGACAAATCGAGCACACCCGCCACATCCGCCCCGGTCACATCGGCGTTGTTTCCATCGGCCGAGAGGTCCGTCAACGCGCCAGATTCCACGTCATATTCATACAGATCACAGCCGCGCGGAGTCTGATTTTGATTTGTTGCCGCTACGGTGTCACAGAATTTTTCCACGCCTGTGCTCGTGGGCCCAGGCGCAATACCGTAGTTACCTGTGAAAAACACCCGTGAGTCGGATTTTGACTCTCCTTGAAGCAATACCGCTTCGTCGGGTATCGACGTCTTCGACGCCGATATCTCGACAGTCTTTGCTTTGCTGGTGCCGTTGTCTTCTCTCACAAATATCTGTTTGTTGAATACACCCGAGGTTCCGGCAGCAAAGACGACCCGCGATCCATCGGGCGACACAAAGTTCCAGGGAGCCATTTCACCCATGGTGTCGACGCCCTGGGCCGGGAGGCTTCCATCTGGCAACACACCGGCGAAGCGGAGCGTACCCTGATCCCATTCATAGAGGCTGCCGTACTGCCCTTCTGGCGCACCAGGGAGCAGCCTATATGGCGTCTGGAAAAACACCTTCTGACAGTCCCTTGAGACGCCAAACACGTAGTAATCCGACGAGTCAGCGCCCGGATTGAGCGGTACCTGATTCGACAGCAACGTGTAGCTGCCATCTGGATTTCGCCGGTAGAGATTGCGTGTTTCCGTGGGAATGTCGGCCGCTGGTGTATCGGTTGTCAGCGGCTCTGAGGACTGGATAATCGCGCACGAAAGGTCTTCCGATAGCCAACGGTATTCTCCCGTCAGCCCGTTGCTACCACTCAAGGGGGTGGTCTCCAAGAGATTTGGGGGGCTCAGTGGTGTCGTTGCCCATTCAGAGCCCCGTGTTGCCTGATAGAAACTCTGCCCCCCCGCAGGCGAGCTGTGGAGTGCATTGGCAGCGACGTAGAACATCCCGTTGCCGTCCTGCGCAGCCTTGAACAGAAGCCCTAGTTCGAAGAGAGTCGCCTTTGTAGCTGTGCCTTCTTTGTTTGCTGGGGATACCTGCTCATATGCACGACAGTCCGGCAGACGCGAGGAAAGACCTTCCGAATGGAAGGCTTCGTTTGAGCAAGATTCGGCTGTAGCAGGGCTCACGGGAACGATCGCGAGTATCGGAAGGACCACACACGTGGCCAAGATGTGACGGCGGAGCATCAAAGCGACCCCCTCCTCGAGGAATGAACGAGACGACCACCCGAAAAGTCAGGGCGGCGCAAGCGCACCGTGGGCACGCGGACCGCAGCGCGAGAAGACAACGAGCACGCGTTGTGGCTTAAAGAGTCACAGACGCCGCGATCGCGACACGCGAGACCAAGCCAGGTACTTGGCGAGGGGAACCGCGACAAACAGCCGCGGCGAGTGGGACTAGCGGCTAGAGGCCGACCGTCCCAGAGAGAGAGAGAGAGAGAGAGACGCGTCAGCGACGCTGACGCGTCCTATTACGCTCGTGTGTGAAGCACACAGACTCTCAACGACGCTATTCCCCAAAGAAAACACGCGAAACACAACTCCCTCTCAGAAGCGACCCGGTCCCTCTCCCAAGGTCCCCGTAAACGTTTAGCTGTCGACCACGCAGGCCAACCCAAAACCCGACCTTATGTTCACCGGACGTACCTTCGACACACCCGGTACCGAGGACTATAAGCAGTAGACGAGCAGTTTGTCAAGGCCCCCTCTGACAGGGGCCCGGGGACGCGGCGCAGCGCGACGCTGCCATGCGGCAAGACCCACTAGGTCGGCTGCCCCGAGATCTCGCGGTCTCAGTGGTCCAACAGAGACAACGCAGGACCGGACAGAGGGCAGACAGGGAAGTGTGCCACGAGTCAGGCGTGAGCTGTAAGCAGCTCGACGCTGCAGTCGAGACCCGCGAGCTTCGACCAGTGGCTGTCGGCGCCAAGAACGGTGTCGATCTCAGGGTGCAGGTCGGCCGTCGCCAGAATCAGCGCGTCGGGCATCGGCAGCGAGCGGCGCTTGCCACGTATCTGGGAGGCGCGAGCGGCGACATCCCGATCGACTGGAAGGAGATCCCGGACCAGAGCGTCGAAGAAGCCACTCACCCGCTCCGGGGGATGATGGCCAAGCTCAGCGCCGGTCATCACCTCGGTATAGCTGACAACGGAAGCCGCCAGCGAATGGTGACCCACAAGCTCTCGCAGCCTTGCGACCGAGACCTCGTGCAGCGCATCGTCGGCATCGAGGAAGCCGACGATGACAGTCGAGTCGAGCAGGATCAATCCCACTCGTTGCGCAGCCCACGCACGGTCCGCCCCAGCTCACCGCCGCTGCTCAGGCAACCCGCGTACTCGTCAAGGAGATCGTCCACCCGCGCAATCAGGACACGCCCGTACCCCTGGGCCTCGACCTGCACGACATCGCCCTCACGCAAACCTGCCTCGCTGAAGGCGGCGATCGGAATGGTGATCTGGTGCTTGCTCGAGACACGTGAGCGGCCGCCCGGCCGCCCGGGCGGTTGGCCAGTTTTCTTTACCTTTGTTGCCATATGTAAAGAATGCCAGAGCCTTTATAACCCCCGAAAGCTCGCAAGAATCGCCTCAACGAGAGCGACGTGCACCTGGGCGAGCGTAACGGCAATGCAACCGCACGCTCCCGCCGCGCCCGCTACCGTGACGTGACAATGCGCCGCACGAAGATCGTCGCCACAATCGGCCCCGCCTCGCGCGAGCCTGAGACCCTGCTCGCGATGGTGCGGGCCGGGATGGATGTGGCGCGCCTGAACTACTCCCACGGCACGCTCGCTGAGCACGAGGAGACGGTGCGGCGGGTGCGCGACGCCGCCGGCAAGGCGGGGCGACCGGTGGCGATCCTGCAGGACCTGCCGGGGCCGAAGCTGCGGATCGGGCCGCTGCGGGAGGACGTGGTGGAGCTGAAGCCAGGTGACAAGGTCACGTTCACCTGCGGGGAGGAGCGCATCGGGGACGCCGGCCACATGTCGATCACCTGGCCGGGGCTTGCCGCGGCGCTGGCCCCGGAGGAGGTGCTTTACCTGGCCGACGGCTCGGTGAGGCTGCGCGTCTCGGCGGTGCGTCCCGATGCGAGCGAGGTCGACGCCGAGGTGGAGGTCGGCGGAGCCGTGGCATCGCGCCAGGGCCTGAACATCCCCGGTCCGGCCGACGCGCTGCCCTCGGTGCCCGCGGAGGATCTTGAGCTGCTGCGCCACGGGGAATCGATCGGGGTGGACATGGTGGCGCTGTCGTTCGTACGCGACCCCTCCGATGTGGAAACCGTGCGCGAGCACACGCGGCTGCCGCTGATCGCCAAGATGGAGAAGCCGCAAGCGGTGGAGCGGGCCGAGGCGATCATCCGGGCCGCAGACTGCGTGATGGTGGCGCGCGGGGACCTCGGGATCGAGATGCGGATCGAGCAGGTGCCGGTGGTGCAGAAGCGCCTGCTCGAGCTCTCCGGCTGGCTGGCGCGGCCCTCGATCACCGCCACCCAGATGCTCGACTCGATGGTCACCTCCTCGCGGCCCACCAGGGCCGAGGTGGCGGACGTGGCCAACGCGATCCTCGACGGCACCGACGCGGTGATGCTCTCCCAGGAGACCGCGATCGGCGCCTACCCGGTGCAGGCGATCGAGATGATGGCGGCGGTCGCCGAGCAGGCCGAGGCGATCGCTCCGTATGAGCGCTGGAACACCTCGCGGGTGCGACGCGCAGAAGCCGATCCCGCCCACACGGTGGCCCACAGCCTGTGCCTGGCCGCCCGCGAACTGCACCTCGACGCGCTGATCGTGCCCACACTCTCCGGCCGCTCGGCGCGGCTGGTCTCCGCCCACCGGCCGACAGTGCCGATCTATGCCCTCTCCCCCGGGCGCGAGACCGTGCGGCGCTGCGGGCTGATGTGGGGCGTGCAGGCCTCCTCCATTCGCCGCCACGAGACCACCGAGGAGCTGATCGCCGACTCCGCCCGGCGCGTGGTCGAGCTCGGCTGGTGTGAGAGAGGGGCGCGCGTGGGCATCACCGCGGGCCTGCCCAGCGGACGCCCGGGCACCACCAGCCTCATGCAGATCCAGTTGCTTTAGGCGATCCGTCCCTTTTCGGGAAACAAGATCCGCGGGCGCCTCGAAGCGCGCCCTTGAGGCCGGTTGCCGTTCCAGACGCCGTAATAGAGCTTTTTTGCGAGACCATGCGTGGCAACCGGCGACGGGGGAATCCTTCGCGCCGGCGGGCGAATCTTGTTTCCCGAAAAACGGGCCCTGGAGCCTCAGCCGGTGGCGGCGACTCCGGTGCGCTCGTAGAACTCCGCCTCCTCGCGCCCGAGCTCGGTGACGGGCGGGTCCCCGTACATCCACTCGCGGGCGATCCGGTGCCAGTTGTTGGAGGCCCGCAGCTGGGAGAGCACCGCCAGGGTCAGCATCTCCATGCGCCGGCCGAACAGGTGCTCCGGCTGGATCGTCTGATGGCGCATCTCCCTGAAATGGCTCGAGCGTGGGTCGGAGCTCTCGATCATCACCTCCGTGGCGATCTCCGGTGAGAGCTGCACGGCTTCGTCAGCGGTGGTGTACCACCAGATCGCGTCCTCGATGAACGCCAGCAGATGATCTTGATCGACGCGCTCGGGTTCCGGCAGGAAGCCCGATTGCGCGAGCAGCCGGTGCAGGGTGGGGGCATCGCCCTCCACCACGGCGCGCTGGCAGGCGAGCTCGAGTTCCACGGGCTCGCGCTCCATGCGCTTGAACAGGCCGAAGTCGAGGAACGCCACCCGTCCGTCCTCCAGCAGCAGGAAGTTGCCCGGATGGGGATCCCCTGAGAACTGGCGGTGCCTGTAGAGGCAGCCAAGGAAGAAGCGGAACACGATCTCCCCGATGCGGTTGCGCTCGGCCTGCGGGCGGCCCTTCAGCTCCTCAAAGCCCACCCCCTGCACGAACTCGCTCACGAGCACCCGCTCGCGTGAGAGCGAGCCGATCACCTCGGGGACCGCGATGAACGGGTGACCCTTGAAGATCCGCGCCAGCGAGCGCTGGTTCTGGGCCTCGAGCTCATAATCGAGCTCCTCGCCGATCCGCTCCCGGATCTCCGCCGTCACGCCCTTCACATCGAGGCTCGGGGTCATGCGCTTGAGCAGCCGCATGATCATGTCCAGGTTCTGCATGTCCGCCCGCACGGCTCCCGCCACCCCCGGGTACTGCACCTTGACGGCCACCTCGCGGCCGTCGTCGGCGAGCCGCGCCCGGTAGACCTGGCCGATCGACGCCGCCGCGATCGGCTGCTCGTCGAAGTCAGAGAACACGTCGGAGATCCGCTCTTCCAGATCGTCCTCGATCACGCGCTTCATCTGCTTGAACTCGACGGTGGGCGCCGCGTCGCGCAGCTTCGCCAGCTCGCGCTGGAACTCCTCGCGGTGCTCCTCCGGAACAAGGCCGACGTCCAGGAAGGACATCACCTGCCCGAGCTTCATGGCGGCGCCCTTCATCGTGCCGAGCACCGCCACGATCTGCTTGGCCGTCTCCAGCTGCCTGCGGGCGCTCGCCTCCTGCGCCGCCTCCTCGCTGCGAGTCACGTTCGCCGCGCGGGTCCCGAACTGCTTCACCGCCTCGCTTGCCGCGAGCCGACCGACGGTGGCCGTGCGGCGCACCCTCGATGTGGGGATCTTCTCCTGCGCCACCCTTTGATTCTAGGGTCCTCCCGGGATCTCCACCCGGGAGCCCGGCACGATGTCGTCCTTGCCGTCCGGCCAGCGTACCCATGCCTTCTTGCCGCCGTCGTAGTCCTCGCCGAGCAGGATCAGGGTCGCCGGCTCGCCAAGCGCCACGCAGTCCTCCGCGCCCTCCGGGTCCAGCCCGCGCCAGGTGCGGATGAAGCTGTTCTCCTCCCACTCCCTGCCGACCGTGGTCGCGTCGGTGTGGCCCGGGTAGATGATCGTGTCGCCCGGCAGCTCCATCAGCGTGCCCATGATCGAATCCCTCAGGTCCGTGTAGGTCGTGTGGCCCGGAGCCCGCACCCCGCCCACGCTGCCCTTGAACAGGGTGTCGCCCGTGAACACCACCGCATCGCCGCCCTGGAAGCCCCCGGGCCCCGAGCCGGAGCCCGCGCGCACGTGCCCGCTCGGGCGGGCCACCAGGAACGACAGCATCCCCCCCGTGTGACCGGGAGTGTTGAGCGGTCGCACCTCCAGGCCTCCGAAGGCGAGCGTACGACCGGCCTCAATCGTGTCAATCTGGGACTCCACGGGCGCCGCGGCGCCCGTGGCCCGCAACAGCTCCAGTTCGGAGGGGTGGATCAGCACCTGCAGCTTCGGCCAGCGCTTGCCCAGCGCCCCCAGCTCGCTCACGTGGTCAAAGTGGTGGTGGGTCAGCAGCACGTGGGTCGGCTCGATCCCAAGGCTCTGGGCGGCCTGCACGAGCGGCGCCACGGGGCCGCCGGCGTCGATGAAGAAGCCCGGTCCGCCCTCCCCGTCGGCCACGAGGTAGGTGTTGGAGAGGAACTGCTCGTTCAGTGAGCGCTCGACGATCATCGGGGGATCCTCCCACGTTGCTTCCCTGGCCGTCCCCCGGGCAAACCGGGCGCCCGCGCCAGGCGCCGGTTCGGCCTCTGGTTCGGCCCCTGATTCGGGCTGCAGTCCAATGACGCGAATATCGGATTCGCGTACACATCGGTGTACGACACAACCCACGCCCGTTCCTGCCCCAGCGAAGCGAAGATCGGCCCGCCACCGTCTTGACATACACATCGCTGTGTGGTTTTGTGGCGGGGCACTTTTATCAAGACTTGAACATTCGACGGGGGAGGGCTGTAAGGATCATGATCCACGACTCGACGTGGCTCGGGAGCACACGCGCCATACGCTGGATGCGATCGATGTTGGGGTTCGCGCTTGCGCTCGCGTGTGTGCTGCTCGCAGGCCTCCCATCCGCAGCCTCGGCCGCCGAACCGGACCCCCGCGGGGAATGGGCCCTGACCATCACATCCGGCGCAGGGACCCTGCACGGCAAAGCGCTCATCACCGACGAAGCCAATGTGAAAGGTGAATTCACAGCGCAGAGCATGGTCTTCGAAAATGTGATCCAGGGCACTTTCAAAGGCACCCTCGAAGGTGCCACCGCCAGCGTGGAAACCACCTCGATGGAATTCGGCCCGGTGCCCGCAGGAAAATTCACCAGCAACAAAGAAATGACCGAGGAAGTGAATGCCGGGCTGCTCAAGCTGTCCGGATCTGGAACGCTCGTGCTCGGCGGTCATCCGGGCCCGGCCACGCTGCTGGCGACACAGATCAAGACCCAGCGCCAGATCGAAGAACAGGAAGCACAAGAAACCCGCGAACGGGAAGAAAGAGAAGCCAGGGCCAGCGTGCGCGGCGAATGGTCGCTGACGCTCGAATCGGGCCCGACGGTCCTGAAAGGGACGGCGCTCATCAGCGAAGAAGCGAACGCCAAAAACGAATTCTCAAGCAGCGGGGCTTTGTTCGAAGGCTTCATCCCCGGCACCTTCTCCGGCACGCTCGAAGGCAGCAAAGCGACGGTGACCATCACCACCCAAGCCGCCGGGCCGGCCCCCGCCGGAACCTTCACCAGCGCCACGATCTCGGTCGTGTCCGGCGCCGGCTCGATGTCGATGTCGGGGATCGGCACCTTCAAGGCCGGCGAAGCGGAATTCCCATCGACCCTGACCGCCACGAGGATCAAGTCCCATCAGGAAATCCTCGAACGGGAAGCCACCGAACTCGAAGCACGGGAAAAACAGGAAAAAGAAGCACAGCAGGCCGCCGAAAAAGCGGCGCGCGAAAAACAGGAAAAGGAACTGAAAGAACGCCAGGAACGCGAAGCCCGGGAAGCGGCCGAAAAAGCCGCCGCGATCCTGAAAGCGCAGATCACGCCGATCACGAGCAGCGGCCCGCAGAGCACGGCGCTGGTGTCGGCTCTGCTGGTGGGCAACACCACGCTGACCCCGGCCCGCAGCGGCTCGATCTCATTTGACCTGAGGAACCCCAACAGCCTGCCGGTTCACGGTCACCTGAAGCTGACGCTCGCCCAGGCAGGAAAAGGGTCGAGCGCCAAGCACACGAGCACGGGCGGCAAAGGCACGCTCGGCGAAGTCTCGTTCTCGCTCCTCGCCAAAGGCGCCGGGGTCGTGAAGCTGAAGCTCTCCCAGAGCTGGCGCACCCAGCTCGCCCACCACAGGACGCTTCACGTGCTCGCCACGCTCACCACGCTCGCAGCCGGCCAGTCCGGGGGCGCCAGCAAGAGCTACAGCCTCACCCTGCGGGCCCCGAGCTCGGCCCATCACGGCAAAGGCTGACGGAGAGGGAGCCTCTGTCATCAGGGAGCGGCCCGCCGGCTGGGCGGGCCGCTCCCTAGACTTGTGCCATGCCCCTAATTCACACCTGCTATCGCATCACCGACATCGATCGCTCGATCGCCTTCTACAACGCGCTGGGCTTTGAGGAGGTCGGGCGCATCCCGATCGGCGAGGAGGCAGTCAACGTCTTTATGAACCAGCCCGGCGACGGCCAGATGCCGCGCCTCGAGCTCACCTACAACTTCGGCGTCAGCTCCTATGAGATCGGCTCCGGCTACGGCCACATCGCGATCACCTCCTCCGACCTCGACGGCATGCTCGCACGCCTCGCCGAGCAGGGCATCCAACCGGAGAAGCCGCCCTACTCCGTCCGCGAGGGCGGCTCGCGACTTTGCTTCGTGCAGGACCCGGACGGCTACAGAGTCGAGATCCTGGAGCAGCCGACGGCCCAGCAGACTCAGGGCTAAGGTCAGCTTCGGTCGAGCCTGGTTGCGGGGCGGCTCGCCGCGTTGACTCTCCTCGAGCAATCTGCGAGGTTGATCGCATGACCGATCCAAGCAGAGCGCCGTTCGGTTCGGTGCTCCTTGCCGACGTCGTTCGGGCGACGGACGTCGATCCGGACTATCCGGACGCCACGGACGGGGACTTCCATCTGGTCCGCCGACACTTCGACATTCGAGCGTTCGGGGTGAACGGGATCACGGGGAACGCGAATGATGAGTTGGTCGAGCCACATCACGAGAGCGACGACGAGGTCAACCGCACAGACGGACATGAGGAGTTGTTCGCAGTGATGAGCGGGCATGCGGTTTTCGCCGTGGATGGCGAGACTGTCGACGCCCCCGCCGGCACGTTGGTGTTCGTACGTGACCCGGGACTCATCCGAAGCGCCCGGGCCACTGTCGACGGCACGGCGATCCTCGCGATAGGAGCTCGCCCGGGAGTTCCCTACGAGATCTCTCGGTGGGAGCGCGATCTCCCGCGACCTGCGCCTTGACTGCAGACAGTGTGATCCCGCAACGGCTGGCGAGCGGTTTTCGTGAGTTGCAAACCGACCACTACCTTGACGGGTACTGCATCGAGACCCTAGAGATAGGCTGAAAGACAGGTAATATCGCAAAGATAGGCACCGGTGCCACGAGCTACGACACAGCATCCACGGGCATAGTCCATGGCGAGCACCGCTGGGACTTCGTGTTCGCGGCGCTGTACGACCAGATCATGCGCCGCGGCGAGGAGCGCACCATGCGTGAGCGCCGCGGCGAACTCGTCGCGAAGGCGCGTGGCCGCACGCTCGAGATCGGCGCGGGCACGGGCGCCAACATCCCCTACTACCCGGATGCCATAGAGGAAGTGATCCTGGCTGAGCCGTTCGAGCCGATGCGCCGCCGGCTGGAGCGCAAGCTAAGGCAACGCGGCAAGTCGGCCAGCGCCTTGGATGCATCGGCCGAAGCGATTCCGCTGGATGACGAGTCGGTTGACACGGTCGTCTCGACGCTCGTGCTGTGTACCGTCGACTTTCCCGATCGCGCGCTGGCCGAGATCGCACGCGTCCTGCGCCCCGGCGGGCAGCTCCTTTTCATCGAGCACGTCCGCTCGCACTCGCCCCGTACAGCCCGCTGGCAGGACCGCCTGGAGACCCCGTGGCGGCACTTCGCCGCAGGCTGTCGCTGCAATCGCGACACCGTCGCCTCGATCGCGGCCGCAGGCTTCACAACCGAGCACGAGGACGCGCAATGGAAGGGCGTGCCGCCGATCGTGGCCTCGATCGTGATCGGACGTGCGGTCAAGAAGTCAGCCAGATGATCGACAACGCTCTCAGGAGCCAAGTCCGCTTCAACCGCTCCGCCGCCGCGCGACTCGGCATCGAGCGCGAAACCACCAGCTCCCCCATGCTCACCTCGCAGCGATCGAAGTGCCTCGACGGGCACCAGGTGAAGATGATCGAACAGGGCTAGCCATTGACGCCACTCGGCGGTATGGTTGGTTAGTGGCTGATGTAGCAATCTCTGCCGGAGCGATTGCGCCAGACAGCGCGCCTGCGGCCGCGATCGAGCGGCCGGACTTCGAGATCGTCCCGCGCAAGGGACTGATCGTGGTGGCGGTCGTAGGGATCCTGTTGATCGCAGCGATCGCCGCCAACGAACTGTGGCCGCTCGCGTTCTTCCACTTCGTCGGGGGAGCCTCGTGGACGATCATCGACCTGTTCCTGGGCTTCGTGCTCGGCCCGATCATGGGCAAGCTGTCGATTCCCGCGCGCGTCGAGTTCACCACCCGCCTGATGCCGAAGATGGTGCTGATCATGCCCACCGTGGTAACGATGACCCTGGCGGCGGGCTGGCAGCTGGGTGTCCACATGGGCACGGTCGACTCGAACTACTACAACCACGGCTGGACCGTGGCCAGCTACATCGTCGTCGGGGTGATGGCGGTGATCGCGCTCGGCCTGCTGGAGCCGGCGAACATCGCGGTCCTGGTCGAGCTGAAGAAGCCCCAGCCCAAACCGCAGGTGATCGAGAAGCTGATGAAGCGCTTCATCTACTGCGCCGGGATCCTCGGGTTGATGCAGCTCGCCACGCTGGTGATCATGACCAAGCTGACGGTGGGATGAGCGAGCGTCGCCTGCCGCCGGTCACCCAGATCGGCATGACCTCGCTGGCGCTGATCGTGGCAGGCGGCATCTATCTGTCCGCACATCTGCCCCACCACGTGCCTCTGGGACCGGCGGTGGCGCTGCTGGCCGCCTCCGTGCTGCTGCTCGCGGGCAACCTAGTGGCGCTCGCGCTCGTGCCGGAGTTCCCCTGGCGGCGCTTCTTCGAGGTCGCCAAGTGGACGTTGCTCGCCTACGTGGTGATCGCCGGCATGATCGAGTATTCGTTCCTGCGCGACCACATCAAAGGCGGCGTGCTTGTTGTGCTCACACTCTCGCTGGTGGTGTTCGCGGTGCACGTGCCCGTTCTCGTCGGCTTCACCGTCGCGCGCTTCTATGAGCCCGACGAAGCGGCGATGGACGGCCTGCGGGCCTGAGAGACGCTGAAGCCGCAGATCGCCACAGATCTCGCTGCACTTGCGGACCTGCCTCGAGATGGTCCGGCAGCACCAGGGTCGGTGCGGATGCGACCTATAGTTCTCGAGTCGTGGAACTCGGTCTGGCCACCTTCGCCGACGTAGCTCCGGGGGCATCGCCCGCGCGCGTCGCCCAGCGCCTGAGCGAGCTGCTTGAGGAGATCGAGCTCGCGGACAGCCTCGGCCTCGAGGTGTTCGGCGTCGGCGAGCACCACCGGCGCGACTACTCGGTGTCGGCGCCCACTGTGGCGCTTGCCGCCGCAGCGGCCCGCACGAGCAGGATCCGCCTGACGAGTGCCGTGACCGTGCTCAGCTCGGCCGATCCGGTGAGCGTCTTCGAGGAGTTCTCCACGCTCGACCTGCTCTCCGGCGGACGCGCCGAGATCATGGCCGGCCGGGGATCGTTCACCGAGTCCTTCCCGCTGTTCGGCCTCGACCTCGAGGACTACGACGAGCTGTTCGCCGAGAAACTGGAGCTGCTGCTCGCCTTGCGCGACTCCGAGAGCGTCAGCTGGTCCGGGCGCCACCGCGCTGCGCTGCAGAACGCGGCCGTCTATCCGCGCCCGTTGCAGCAGCCCCTGCCGGTGTGGATCGCGGTCGGCGGAACACCCGCCTCGGTCGCACGCGCCGGCATGCTGGGGCTGCCGTTGATGATCGCCATCATCGGAGGCGCCCCGGCACGCTTCGCGCCGCTGGTGGAGCTGTATCGAGAGGCTGCCCGTCGCGCCGAGCCCGACCCGGCGCAGCTCGCGGTGGGAATCAACTCGCACATGTACATCGCCGACAACGCCCAGCGTGCCGCCGACGAGTTCTTCGGCCCCTACTCCCAGATGATGAACCGCATCGGTCGCGAGCGGGGCTGGCCGCCGATGAGCCGTGCCCAGTTCGACGCCGGATGCAGCCCGGACGGTCATCTGCTGGTGGGCACTCCCGCGGAGGTGGCCGAGAAGATCCTCGCCCATCACAGGCTGTTCGGCCACGACCGCTTCCTGGGGCACATCAGCGTGGGCGTGCTGCCTCACGAGAAGACGATGCGGGCGACCGAGCTGTTTGCGAGCGAAGTCGCTCCCATGGTGCGCGAGCGCCTCGCCGAGCAGGGTCGTGAAGATCGCGCTACCGAGCACGACGCGGGCGCTGCGCAGCGGTAGCCTGGCTCTACCCCCGTTTCTCAGACTTCAACACAGGAGCCGTTATGCCCAACCCGGTCGTGCACTTCGAGATCCTCGGCAAGGACACCGAGACGACACAGAGCTTCTACGCAAACGTCTTCGACTGGCCGATGGAAAAAGTGATGGACAGCTACGCGATGGTGAAACCCGACGGTGATAACGGCATCCCCGGCGGCGTCGGCTCGGCGATGGGCGACTCGCCCGGTCACTCCACGTTCTATGTCGAAGTCGACGATCTGCAGGCGACGCTCGATGCGATCGAGGCAGCCGGCGGCAGCACCGCACAGCCGCCGATGGACATACCGAACGGGCCCAGCATCGCGCTGTTCCGCGACCCGGACGGCAACCTCGTGGGGCTCGTCAAATAGAGCTTTAGGACGATCGGCGCGGGACGGCTCGAGCCCGTGAGCCGTCCTTCTCCGTCGAGCCGGCGACCCGGTACGCTGCCCTTGAGAATGGACAGCACCGGCAAGATCGCCAAGAACCTCGAGCGCTTCGCCCAGGCCGTCGCGGCCCACGACCGCGAGAACCCGACCCACACCGCCTACGGGATCGGCCTGGCGCACTTCGACATGGAGCGCCTGGGCCTCGAGGAGGGCGAGCAGATTCTGCCCGGTATCCGCGTGGAAGTCGATGGCGGCGTGAGCGGCAACTTCAGAGTGCTGTGCGACGGCGAGCACGACGAGGGCGCCGTCGAGAGCGAGCAGGAGGTCGTCGAGGCGGTCTCCACCCAGGTCGTGCCCTCGATCTCCCCCGCGGACTCACCCCAAGAGCTCTGATCGGCGATCAGATCAGGGTCCTCCTCGGCAGCTCCACGCCGGCACGCGCGGCGATCATTCCCACCAGTCGCTCGATCGTGGGGCAGTCGATCCCGTGACGCGCCGCGGCGCGCAGCACCGAGCCGGGGATCGCGTCGAGCTCCGGCGCTCGACCTGCGGCGATATCGCGCTGCATCGAGCTGCCCAGAGTGGCGTGGGCGGCGGTCAGCTCCCCAAGCGGGTCCCCGCTTGGGATTGACGCGCCCTCCGCCTGAGCCACAGCGCAACCCTCTTCGATCGCACCGATCAGCTCCGCGCGCAGCTCAGGCGTCGAGCGGAGCTCACCCAGCAGCCGGTCGAACGCGCTCGTGGTGCAAGCGAGCGCATTAAGGCGCACGAGCTTCGACCACATCACCTGTGGCTCGGACTCCCCCACCCGCGCCGGGATGCCAGCGTCCGTGAGAGCTCCGGCCAGGCTCTGCATCTGCTCGGCGACCGCCGGATAGCGGGAGGCCATCTCCACCAGCAGGAACCGGCTCGTGTGAACGACCACACCCGGCTCGGGGCGATCCGCCTCCACCCGGATCGTGCCCGCGACCACCCTCTCCTCGCCGAAGCGCTCGCGCAGCACGGCAACGTGGTCGAGGCCGTTGAGCAAGGGCAGCACAAGCCGCGGCGGGGTCTCGACGCGCCCGAGCGCATCGCGCAGACCCGCAGCCTTGGTTGCGACGACCAGCACGTCCACCTGCTCCCGCAGACTCGAGACAGCCTGCGGGCGAGCGAGAAAATCCCCCAGCAACACGCTGCTGATGCGCAGGCCGCCGGCGGAGATCGTTGCGGCCGTCGACTCCCTGGCCAGCACCGTCACCGGTGTGCCGGCGCGATCGAGCGCGCCGGCCACCAGCCCTCCGACCCCGCCGGGGCCAAGCACCGCTACGTTCACGCCGCCGGGTCCAGGAGCACGCCGGGGTTCATGATGCCTCGGGGGTCCACAGCCGCCTTCGCCCCCTGCAGGGCCGCGGCGAACACGTCCGGACGCTGGCGGTCATACCAGGGCCTGTGGTCGCGCCCGATGGCGTGATGGTGTGTGATCGTGGCTCCCTCCGCCACGATCACCTCGGACACCGCTGCCTTGATGGCCGCCCACTGCTGCACCTCTTCGCCGCGTAGCGCGGGAGCGAGCACCGTG
>DATHPT010000154.1:0-4269 GCA_035483615.1 Solirubrobacteraceae bacterium
GGATCCCTTCCGGCATGATCTGCATCAGGCGCGGGAACATATGCGCGCGCGCGCCGGCGTTGCGCGGCTCCTCCTGCGCCCACACGACCTCCTGGAGCTTCGGATAGCGGCCTATCAGTGCCTTGATGTTCTGCTCTGGGAACGGATACAGCAACTCCACGCGACCAACGGCCACGCGGTCGTTGCCCTGGTGCTCGGAGTGGCCCACCAGGTCGTAGTAGATCTTGCCCGTGCACAGCACGAGCCGCGTCACTGAGCTATCGACCACGCCCGGCTCGGCCAGGACCGGCTCAAAGCGCGAGCTCTCCGCCAGATCCTCGACCGAGTTGGTCGCCTGAGGGAGCCTGAGCAGCGACTTCGGGGTCATGATCACGAGCGGGCGCTGCTTGGCGATCAGCGCTTGACGGCGCAGCAGGTGGAAGTACTGGGCGGGTGTCGTCAGGTTCGCCACCCGCATGTTGCCCTCCGCCGCGAGCGCCAGGAAGCGCTCCAGCCGGGCCGAGGAGTGCTCGGGCCCGGAGCCCTCATAGCCGTGAGGCAGCAGCAGCGTCAGGCGTGAGGTCTGGCCCCACTTAGCAAGGCCCGAGGAGATGAACTGGTCGACGATCACCTGGGCCGAGTTGACGAAGTCGCCGAACTGAGCCTCCCACAGCACAAGCGTCTCAGGCGCCTCCTGGCTGTATCCGTACTCGAAGCCCATGCACGCAAGCTCCGACAGCGGGCTGTTGTGCAACTCCATCGGGGCAAGCGCGTCGGGCAGGCTCTGGATCGGGCAGAAGGCCTGGCCGGTCTTCGCGTCGTGCAGCACGAGATGGCGCTGGCTGAAGGTCCCTCGCTCGGTGTCCTGACCGGTGAGCCTCACGGGCGTGCCTCCGGTCAGCAGCGAGGCGAAAGCAAGCGCCTCCGCATGAGCCCAGTCGATCCGCGGCTCGTCGCTGCCCTCCCCAAGCGCCTCGCGGCGGCGCTCGAGCTGCTTGACGAGCTTGGGGTGCACGGTGAAGCCCTCGGGTGTCCGCAACAGCTCGAGCCCGAGCTCGCGCACGCGAGCCGCCGGCACGGCCGTGTCCACATCGGGGCTGGGGGAGCGGTCGAGCTGGTACTCGCCGGTGCTCTGCTCCACGGCACCGTGCTCGGCTGCCGCTGCAATCCTCGCCTTCAGGCGCTGGTGCAGGATCGTCAGGTTGTCCCACACCTCCTGGCCGGTCCGCTCCACGTCCTCGCGGCTGACCACGCCGTCGGCCACCAGCTGCTCGGCCCAAAGTTCATAGACGCGCTTCTTGGTCTTGATCTTCGCGTACATCTCCGGCTGGGTGTAGGCCGGCTCGTCGGACTCGTTGTGGCCGAAGCGGCGGTAGCCGATTAGGTCGATCAGCACGTCATGGCCGAACTCCTGGCGGAAGGCGAACGCGAGCCGCACGGCGCTCATGCAGGCGGGCACGTCGTCGGCGTTGACGTGGATGATCGGCACGTCGAACCCCTTCGCCAGATCGGAGGCCCAGCGCGTCGAGCGGGCGTCGTCGGGGTCGGTGGTGAAGCCGATCTGGTTGTTCATCATCAGGTGCACCGTGCCACCGACCTGGTAGCCGTCGAGCGCCTGCAGGTTCAGCGTCTCGGCGACGACCCCCTGTGCGGGGAACGAGGCATCGCCATGAATCACGATCGGCACGGCAGCGTTGGTGTCCTGGTGGGCGCGTGGGCCGTTGCGCAGCGTCTGGGCGGCGCGGGTGGCCCCCTCCACCACCGGCGAGACGTACTCGAGGTGACTCGGGTTGGACTCCAGGTTCACCCTGATCGTGCTGCCATCGGGCAGCTCGTAGGAGCCCTGGGTGCCATGGTGGTACTTGACGTCGCCGGTGCCTCCCTGCGGGATCGTCGTCACCGCCTCGAGCGTTGAGGCGCCCTCGAACTCGGCGAAGATCGTGTCGTAGGGACGCCCGAGGTTGTGCGCCAGCACGTTCAGGCGCCCGCGGTGAGCCATGCCCACCACGACCTCGTGGCCCCCATGCGCTGCCGCCAGCTGGATCAGCTCATCGAGCATCGGGACCGTCATGTCAAGGCCCTCGATCGAGAACTGGTGCTGACCGAGGTAGGCCTTGTGCATGAAGCGCTCGAGCGCGTCCACCTCCACGAGACGCTTCAGCAGCGCCTTGCGCTGCTCGGATGCCAGCGGCTGCCTGAAGGCCCCCGACTCGATCTGCTCACGCAGCCACACCCGCTGACGGTGAGAGGAGATGTGCTCGATCTCATAGGCGATCGTCCCGCAGTAGGTCTGGCGCAGGTTGGGCAGCGCCTCGGCAAGCGTCTCGCCGGGCACGTACATGCGCAGGATGCGCGCCGGGATCTGGGCCATCACGTGAGGTGTCAGGCCGGCCGCCTCCGGGTCGAGCTGTGGCTCACCCTCGGGCTCGGAGTCCAGCGGATCCAGACGCGCTGCGAGGTGGCCATGACTGCGGAAGCGGTGCACGAGTGTGCTCGCGGCCTGCACCGCCTGCAGCATCTGCTCGTCGGGCGCTGCTGCGATGGCCGGCGTTGCCGGGGGCGGAGCGCTCGGGGCGGGGGCGCTCGGCGGCGGTCCCGGCTCAACGCCGAGCGACGCGAAGACGGTCTCGTAGAAGTCGTGCTCGCCCTGCAGACGCCCCTCCACCAGCGCGAGGAAGCGCCCCGACTCGGCGCCCTGGATCACGCGGTGGTCGTAGGTGGAGGTCATCGTCATGACCTTCTCCGCCCCGATCTGCTCGCCCACGTTGCCGAGCCCGACGGGATAGGCGATCGAGCCGGTGGCGACGATCGTGCCCTGGCCGTTCATCAGCCGCGGCACCGACGCCACCGTGCCGAGCCCGCCCGGGTTCGTGAGCGTTACGTTGGCTCCCACCAAGTCGTCGGCCGTCAGCGTGTTGGTGCGCGCCTTCTCGACCAGCGCGTCATAGGCCGTCACGAACTGCTCGAAGGACATCGCCGCCGCGTCGGCGATCACCGGCACCATCAGCGTGCGCGAGCCGTCCTTCTTCTGCACGTCCACGGCCAGTCCGAGGTTCACCTGTCCGTCCTCGATGCGGTAGGGCTTGCCGTCGATCTCAGCGAAGTGGGTTGCCATGCTCGGCATCTCGACGGCTGCCTGGGCGATCGCATAGGCGATCAGATGGGTGAAGGAGACCTTGCGCCCAGCTGTCTTGAGCTCGCGTCTGCGACCGTCGAGCACGGTGACCGTCATGGTTCGGAAGCTCGTCGCAGTCGGGATCGAGCGCGACTCGTCCATGTAGCGGGCGAGCATCGCCGCGCCGCCCTTGAGCAGCCGTTGCTCGCCGGCCTGCTCGCGTACGGGCGTGGGGGCGCCGTTGGTCGTTGTGGTGCCCGCGGCTGCGCCGAGCACGTCCGCCTTGAGGATCCGGCCGCCGGGACCGCTGCCGGACACGCCGGTGAGGTTGACGCTCTCCGCGGCCGCCACCCGCGCCGCGACTGGGGAGATGCGCGCTCCGTCGGGCAGCTGCACGGCGCCGTCGCCGGCGGGCTGGCCGTCGAGGGCCGGGCCGGTCTGGGGCTGCTCAGCGCTGGAAGAGGTCTCGGGCGCGACCGTGCCGTTGCCAGCTGACGCCGCGGTCTGGGGCCCTCCGTCCTCGCCGGGCTGTCCGTCGCCGGCGGCCAGCCGAGCGATCACCTGCCCGACACCGATCGTCTCGCCCTCCTCGGCCAGGATCTCGATGACCGTGCCGCTCGCGGGCGAGGGCAGCTCGACATCCACCTTGTCGGTGGAGATCTCAACTATCGTGTCGTCGACCTTGATGAAGTCGCCGACCTTGACATGCCATTCGAGGATCGTTCCCTCGGTGACCGACTCGCCGGCTGCGGGGGTCACGACGTCGATCGTCTCGTTGATCGTCGTGCCGGTGGGCATCCAGCCCAACTCTAGCGCGCGCGAGGGCGCTGTTCACGCACGAACTCGTAGCTTCCGAAAAAAGGCCCTATCCCGCCCAATACCGCGACGGCCACCGCGAGTCGCAACGAAACAATTCTCATTCGCGCCGCGGCGATGCAGGCAAGCGACATCCCGATCCAGAGGATCCCGTGCGTCCATCCCAAGACCAGGGTGACCGGCTGTGGTTTGCCGAGCACGAATGCGCAGACCAGCAGGGACGTGTACACGCACGAGTGGAAGAACGACGTCCACTTCAGCGGGGTGAATGCCGGCGAGCGCCCGCTCGCCCCGGGCGTCCTCGCCGGATCGGAGACGTCCCTGGCAGCCTCCGCCGCATCGGAGACGGACCCGGGCGT
>DATHPT010000155.1:0-36321 GCA_035483615.1 Solirubrobacteraceae bacterium
GGCCCGCGCCGACGCCGTGTCAGAGCTCGAAGCGGCTGGAACCTTCGACGACATCACCGCGCTCGGCTCGGGCGAAGATGACATCGACCGTCAGCTCAAGGAGCTCTCAAGCAAGTCAGAGGTCGATGACGATCTGGCGAAGATGAAGGCCGAGCTCGGATCCGGACCGACCCCCGACGCCGGCCAGATCGGTCCGGGCGAGGGCGACTCGAAGGAGCAGTCGGCATGATCGTGCGCGTCTCCGGAGAGGATCAGTATCGGCTTGAGGAGTCTGCCCACGCCGAGCTGAACAAGCTTGACACGGCCGTGCTCGCGGCGATCGACGCAAAGGACGAAACCGCTTTCAAGACGGCCTTTGCGCAACTGCTCGGCTTCGTTCGCGCCAACGGCGCCCGCATCGGCGACGAGGAGATCGAGACATCCGACCTGATCCTCCCGCCCGATGACATCACGCTGGCCGAAGCCGCCCAGGAATTCACAGGAGAGGGCCTGATCCCGGATTGACGGCGTCAATCCGCTTGGGCCATGACCATCAGATAGGGATTCCCCAGAGCGGGAACCAGCGCTCGAGCTCTGGCTCGATCGGCAGCTCGGAGGCCATCTGGGCCTTCAGCTGCAGCTCGCGCTCGGTGGAGCGCTCCGTCGGCTTGGTCGAGCTCGAGCCGGCATTCCCCGCGGCGGGCACGAACGGATACCAGAACCCGCGCTTGTAGTTGTAGATGAAGTACACCGGTCGCTTGCTCGCATCCTGGAAGGCGAACACGGCGCACAGCAGGCGCTCGCCGTGGCCGGCCGTCTCGATCGATCCGCTCACCGCGTTGATGCCCACCGCAAGGTCTTCCACCGATGCGTCGCGCAGCACCATCCAGCGGTAGCCGAAGCTGTCGTCCTCGGTGTGCACGTTCGTGCCGTTCTCACCGCCGGTGGCTCTCACCACTTCTTCCATATCCCTGATCGTGGCTTCGAACTCGCTCGTCTGCAGCGCCTGGAACACGATCGCGGCAGCCCCCGCCGGCTCGATCTGGTGTTCTGTCTGCAGCGCCACATAGGCGGTCGAGATCGCGAACAGGCGGTCGGGCGCCGGGCCCTTGACCTCGTGGCGGCCCGTCAGGATGTCGCGCAAGCCCACAGGCGTGTTCTTCAGATCAGGCGGCGCTCTGCAGCTGGGACTCCAGCCGGCTCAGCGCCTCCAGGCGCTTCTCGAGCGAGGGATGGTCGGAGAAGAGGTTCATCAGCGACTTCTTGGTGCGCGCCGGAATGATGAAGAAGGCGCTCATCCCTTCCGCCTTGCGCATGTCCTGGCTTGGGATCCGCTCCATCGTGCCGCTGATCTTCAGCAGCGCCGAGGCCAGCGCGCTCGGGCGGCCCGTGAGCACCGCCGAGCCGCGATCGGCGGCGAACTCGCGGTAGCGCGAGAGCGCCTGCAGGAGCATGAACGAGACCGCGTACACCAGCACCGACACGAGCAGCACAATCGCCATGTCCTGCTCCTCTTCCTGGCTGCGTCCATATCCGCCGCCGAAGAACAACGTGAACTGGGCGATCAGCGAGGCGAGCGTCGCAAAGAAGCTCGCCAGCGTCATCACCATCACGTCGCGGTTGATCACATGGGTCAGCTCGTGCGCCATCACTCCTTCGAGCTCGGCCGAGTCGAGCATCTGCAGGATGCCCGTCGTCGCACACACGGTCGCCGACTTCTGGGAGCGTCCCATCGCGAACGCGTTCGGCATCGGCGTGTCCATCACGCACACCCGCGGCTTGGGCAGGTCGGCCTGCACGCACAGCCGCTCGATGATCCCGTGCAGCTCCGGCTGCTGCTCGGGGGTGACCTCCTTCGCTCCGAGCGTCGCGAGCGCGATCTTGTCGGAGGTGAACAGCTGCATCACCAAGAGGAATCCGGCAATCACCACGATGAACGCGGCGCCGGCGCCGGCGGCGAACAGCGCGCCGATCAGGACCGCATAGACGAGTCCGAGCAGGAACATCGTCCCGATCATCCGGGTCTGCAGGCCGGTGTCCTTGCCGAAGTCTGATCGTCGCTTTGCCATCGATATTGATTGTAGAGTCCACCTGTGCCGATGTCGCAGTCAGGGGACGCTCAGTGAAGCCGGAAATCCATCTGCTCGGCATCTCGATCAAGACGTTCGGGGTCACCTTCGCGCTCGGCTTCCTTGCCTGCGGCCTGATCGTGGCCCGCCGGCTGCGGGAGCTCGAGAAGCCGGTCGACTGGGCCTATGAGATCGTGTTCGCCGCGTTGATCGGGGGCCTGGTGGGTGCGCGGGCCTACTTCGTGATCCAGAACTACAGCCAGGTCAAGGGCAACCTGATCGGCAGCATCTTCTCTGGCTCGGGCCTGGTCTGGTACGGCGGCGCGATCGGCGGCGCGATTGCCGTGATCGCCTGGATGCGCTGGCGCGACATGCTCAATTTGACCACCTTCGACATGTGCGTGACGGTGCTCGCGCTCGGCTACGGGATCGGGCGGATCGGCTGCCAGGTATCAGGCGACGGCGACTACGGGATCCCCTCGAAACTGCCCTGGGCGATGGGCTACCCACACGGCACGGTTCCCACCCCGGCCGGCGTGACGGTCCAGCCCACCCCGATCTACGAGACGCTTGCGATGTGCCTGCTCGCGTACTTCCTGTGGAAGCTGCGCGACCGGGTCAGGCCCGGGGTGATTCTCGGGCTCTATCTGGTCTTCAGCGGTCTCGAGCGGTTGCTCGTGGAGTTCGTTCGTCGCAACAAAGAGATCCTTGCCGGTCTCACGGGCCCGCAACTGGAGAGCATCGTGCTGATGGCTATTGGGATCGTGCTGCTGGCCGTGATGGCTCGCGGAGCCGGTCTCGTCCCGCCTGATGGGTCCCGGAGCATGGGCGCTCCTGCCGGTGGCGCCCGCGCCCGCGCGAGTACCGTCTAGACCAGCTCCGAGACCAGTTTCGGGCGCCTGCGCGGGCGGCGCCACGAGTTCCATCCCCTGCAAGCCGCCATAATCCCGGCATGGCCACCGGAACCAGCCTTTCGCACGTGTTCCCTCTCGGCAGCCGCCTCAACGAGCGCGGTCACATCGAGATCGGCGGGTGCGACACGATCGAGCTCGCCCGCGAGTTCGGCACCCCGGCATATGTCATAGCCGAGGATGACCTGCGCGCGCGGGCGCGCGCGTTCCTCCAGGCCGGTCGCGACGCCGGACATGAGGACTTCAACGTGGTGTTCGCCTCCAAGGCGTTCCCCTGCACCGCCGTGCTCTCCCTGTTCGCCGAGGAGGGTCTGTGGTGCGATGTGGCATCCGGCGGGGAGCTGCACCTCGCGCTGCACGCCGGCTTTGTGCCCGAGCGGATCCTGATGCACGGCAACGCCAAGTCCGAGGCCGAGCTTCAGACGGCGCTCGAGCACCGGATCGGCTTGATCGTGATCGACAACTTCGACGAGATCGATCGCCTGGCGGGCTTGCTGGCCGAGCGTGGCAGACCTGGTTCTTCTTTCCAGGCGGCGCATGCGCCGCCTGGCCGGGCCGCACATGTGCGGCCCGGGACGCTGCCGCATGCGGCAGCGTCTTCCTCGATAGGGGAAGGATCGGATCGCCAGCCTGTGCTGATTCGGGCGACTCCCGACGTGCGCGGGGACACCCACGAGAAGATCTCCACGGGCCAGGCCGACTCGAAGTTCGGGTTCTCGATGGATGACGTGCCCGCCGCGATCGAGCGGGTCCGGGGTGTCGAGGGCCTTGCGCTAGAAGGGGTCCACGCCCACATCGGCTCTCAGCTGCTGGAGCTCGAGCCATTTCGTCGCGAGGCCGCCGCGCTCGCCCAGATCGGCAGCTTCCCCACCTGGGACCTCGGGGGCGGGCTGGGGGTCGCCTACAGCGAGAGCCAGCGCCCGCCGGAGATCGAGGAGTGGGTCGGCGCGGTCGTCGGCGCTGCTCACGCGGCTGGTATTGGCTCAAGCGCACGGCTGCTGGTCGAGCCGGGGCGCGCGCTCACCGCGAACGCCGGCGTCACCCTCTACACGGTTGAGAGCGTCAAGCACAACGTCTCGACCTGGGTGGCCGTCGATGGCGGCATGTCCGACAACCTCCGTCCGATGCTCTACGGCGCCACCTACGAAGCGCATCTCGCTGATCGCCCGGGCAGCGGCGCCGCGGGGGGGACCCGCTGTGTGCTTGCCGGCAAGCACTGCGAGTCCGGCGATGTGATCGTGCGCGAGACGCTGCTAGAGGATCCCAGGGCGGGAGATGTGATCGTCACTCCCGCCACCGGCGCCTACGGTTTCGCGATGGCAAGCAACTACAACGGTGTGCCGCGCCCGCCCGTGCTGTTCTGCAAGGACGGCGACGCCCGCGTGGTGGTCAGGCGCGAGAGCTTCGAGGACCTGACGGCTCGCGATGTCCGCTGAGCGGTTCAACGTAGGCCTGCTCGGCTTCGGCACGGTCGGCTCGGCGTTCGCCACGCTCCTGCGGGAGCGCTCCGCGCAGGTCGAGCTGCTGACAGGGCGTGCCCCGGTCCTTGGTGAGCCCCTTACAAGGAGCAGGGGCAGCTTCCGCGAGATCCTGGACGGCTCCGAGTTGATCGTCGAGCTGATCGGCGGGATCGAACCGGCGCGTGAGTACGTGCTGGCCGCGCTCGCCGCCGGCAGGCACGTCGTCACCGCCAACAAGCAGCTGCTCTCCCAGCACGGGGAGGAGCTGTTCGACGCGGCCCGTGCCAGTGGGGCACAGCTGCGCTTCGAGGCGGCGGTCGCAGGGGTGGTCCCCGTCATTCGCGTGCTCACCGAGTCGCTGGCGGGCGCCCACGTCGAGCGCGTCCACGGGATCGTAAACGGCACCACCAACTTCATCCTCAGCGAGATGACGCGCGGCTCCAGCTACGAGCAGGCCCTGGCCGAGGCTCA
The DNA here is from genome assembly GCA_035483615.1 of Solirubrobacteraceae bacterium. Lineage (GTDB taxonomy): Bacteria > Actinomycetota > Thermoleophilia > Solirubrobacterales > Solirubrobacteraceae > Palsa-744. The sequence continues at coordinate 4,891 of DATHPT010000155.1, forward strand.
GCGCCAGGGCTATGCCGAGGCTGATCCCAGCGAGGACGTCAGCGGTCGCGACGCGGCCGCGAAGATGGCGATCCTCGCGCGGCTCGCCTTCGGGACCCCGGTGCACCTCGACCAGGTGCCCTACGAGGGGATCGAGCATCTGCAGACAGACGACCTGCAACATGCCCGCGAGCTGGGGCTCGGCCTGAAGCTGATCGGCACCGCCGAGCGCCGCGACGGCGGGCTGTCGGTGCGCGTCCATCCGGCCTTCCTCTACTCGGGGCATCCGCTCGCCTCGGTCAACGGGCCCTTCAACGCGGTCACGGTCGAGTCCGATGCGATCACCGAGATCACCATGTCCGGGCCCGGGGCCGGTGGGCGACAGACCGCCAGCGCCGTGCTCGGAGACCTGATCAGCACGATGCTTCCACCGGCCGCTCTCGCGCCGCCGCTGGATCCCTTGCCGCTCGTGCAGGATGTGAAGAGTGGCTTCTACATCCACATGGAGGTGGCCGACAGGCCCGGGACGCTGGCCTCAGTGGCCCAGGTGCTCGGCGACCAGGGCGCCTCGATCAAGTCGGTCGTGCAACACGGGCTGGGTGAGAACGCGCGCCTGGTGATGGTGATCCACCCGCTCGCCGAATCCCGCCTGCGCGAGGCTTTGAAACGCATTGCAGCGCTCGATTTCCTGCGCTCCACCCCCCGCGCGATACGCGTAATAGAAGAGGAGTTCATGTGATCCTTGACGCGTATGGCGGCGCTGGGCGGCGTCCTCGCGAGCTCACGTGCTCAGCACGCCGCGCTCGCTGCGTCCTTGCCCAGCTTGCCCTACCCGCCCAGGATGGCTTTGTCCAAGAGGAGTCCATGTGAGTGAGACGATTTCCATGAGTAAGAGTCATGTTCCGCTGATCGAGCGCTACCGCGACCGGCTGCCCTTCGAGGAGGGCGATCCGATCGTGAGCCTGCAGGAGGGCTCGACCCCGCTGCTGCGCGCGCCGGTGCTGTCTGAGATCGTGGGCGTCTCAGTGCGCCTGAAGCTCGAGGGCGCTAATCCCACCGGCTCCTTCAAGGACCGCGGCATGACCTGTGCGGTGTCGGCGGCCGTGCGCGACGGCGCCAAGGCGGTGATCTGCGCGTCCACTGGGAACACGGCCGGCAGTGCTGCCGCCTACGCCTCGCGTGCGGGCATCACCTGTGCGGTGATCGTTCCGGACGGGAAGATCGCCGAAGGCAAGATGGCCCAGACGCTGATCCATGGTGCCCGCGTGATCTCGCTGGCGGGCAACTTCGATCAGGCCTTGAAGCTCGTGCGCGAGCTGGCCGAGGCCCATCCGATCGTGCTCGTCAACTCGGTCAACGAATTTCGGATCGAAGGCCAGAAGACGGCGGCCTTCGAGCTGCACGAGGACCTTGACGGGAAACTGGAAGCGCTCTGCATACCGGTCGGCAACGCCGGCAACATCACCTCCTACTGGCGCGGTTTCTGCGAGATGGGCGCCACCCCCAAGCTGTTCGGCTTCCAGGCCGAGGGGGCCGCGCCCTTGGTGCTGGGACACCCGGTCGAGCATCCCGAAACAGTCGCCAGCGCGATCCGGATCGGACACCCTGTGCGTGGAGAGGACGCCATCACCGCCACCAGGCAGTCAGGCGGCGCCATCCGGTCGGTCACCGACGCGGAGATCCTTGCCGCCTACCGTCTGCTGGCCTCCAAGGAAGGCATGTTCTGCGAGCCGGCCTCCGCGGCGTCGGTCGCGGGCCTGCTCAAGTACGGGGCGGACGGCGCCAAGCAGGTCGTCTGCGTGCTGACCGGCCGCGGTATCAAGGATCCCCAGACGGCGATCGAGCACAACGGCGGCAAAGTGATTCCCTGCCCGGCCGAGATCGGCGCGATCGAAGAGGCGGTCCTGGGTGATCCGTAGGCGCGTCGTACGTGTACCCGCGTCCTCCGCGAACCTAGGGCCTGGATTTGACTGCTTCGCCGCCGCGCTCGGCCTGCACCTCGAGCTGGAGGTCCTGGAGACGGGCAGCTTCGCCGTCGAGACCGACCTCGCCGTGCCCCTCGGTCCGGAGAACCTGTGCGTCAGGGCGTTCCAGAGCCTGCACCCGGCTGAGGACTTCACTTTCCGGATCCGCTCTGAGATACCGCTCACAGGCGGTCTCGGCTCAAGCGCCTCGGCGATCGTCGCGGGGCTGCTTGCAGCCGACCATCTGTTCGAGCTCGACGTCGACCTGCTCGCCTGCGCCACCGCGATCGAGGGTCACCCCGACAACGTCGCCGCGGCGCTTCACGGCGGCTTTGTCATATGCGCCGATGGCGAGGCGGTGCGCTTTGACCCACCCACCGGCCTGGAGGCGCTTGCGGTCGTGCCCGAGCAGGCGGTGCGCACCAGCGAGGCCCGTGGCGCGCTGCCCGCTCAAGTTCCCCTGGAGCAAGCCGTCTTCAACGTCGCCCACGGAGCCTTGCTCACGCTCGGGCTCGCCCGCGGCGACTGGGATCTGGTGGCCCGCGGTCTCGATGACAGGCTGCACCAGCAGCAGCGCTCGCACCTGTTCCCGCGCTCCTACGAGCTGGCTCGCAGCGCGCGCGAGCTCGGAGCGCTCGGCGCCACCATCTCAGGCGCCGGTCCGACCGTGCTCGTGTGGTGCTTCTACGAGCAGACCGGGGCCGTCGTGGAGGCGCTGCGCCCCGCCACCGAGGGCTGGGCCACGCTTCTGCGCGCCCCATTCGAGGCTCAGGGCGCCTATGTCGGTGAGCTGTAGCTTATGAGGATGCCCCAGCCACGCCACAAGTCCCCGCCGCGCCACAGCGCCCACCAGGAGACCGACGATGGCTACTTTCCGCGCGCCACCTCGATCCTGAGGATGGTCCACGAAGAGAAGGCTGTCGGTCTCATGTACGGGCAGCGCGCGCTCTGCGTGGGAGCGGTCAAGCCGCTGAACTACGTCGGCACGAGCGAACACACTCGCAACAAGCTCACCCCCTTCAGGCGGATCACCCATACCGGAGGGATGTTCGAGGCTGTGTTCTTCGGCAGCCGCACCCGGGCCGATCGCGTACTCGAGATCGTCGCCAAGATGCACGAGCGGGTGGTCGGGGAGCTTCCCGAGGACGCCGGGCCTCACCATCCGGCGGGCACGCCCTACTCGGCGTTCGACCCGGAGCTGATGCTCTGGACAGTGGCTGTGATCGCCGACTCCGCCGAGTGGTTCTACCAGCGCGTGGTACGGCCTCTCACCGGCGAGGAGCGGGAAGCGCTCTGGCAGGACTATCTTCGCTTCGCCGAGCTCTTTCAGATGCCACGCTCAACTGCTCCCGCGAGCTATAGCGAGTTCCGCGCCTGGTATGAGCGCCAACTGGCGGGTCCCGACCTGTATCTCACCGAGGAGGCCCGCTTCATGGGCTACGCCTCTGCGTTTGAGATCCCGGTGCCCTCCGGCCGGCGGGCCGCCAAGAGCCTTCACGACCTGGTGATGCTCGGCTCGCTGCCCCAGCGCATACGCGAGCTCTACGGCCTGCGCTACACGCATGCCCACGCGGCGGGATGCGCAGCCGCGCTTGCCGGCGGCCGTCTTGCTCGACTGCTCGCCCCCCGTTCACTCACCCACGGATCCTGCCTGCCCGAGTTCGAGATGGTCGCCCTGACCGAGCGCCGCCGGATCGAAAGCGGGCAACCCACGCCGCAACTCGCCGGCTGAAGCGGCGCAAGGCCCCTCAGCGCAGCCGCGCGAGGCGGCGGCGGGCGTCGGCCATGCCCGGCAGACGCCCAAGCAGCTCGTCACTCAATGCCACATAGTCTGCGCCGAGGTCGGGGCGATGGTCGAGGATCGACACAGCCTGCTCGGCCGACTCGGCATAGGCGATCGAGCCACGCACCGTGGTGTCGAACACCTTCTCACCGAACCGCTCCTTCAGCGACGCCTTCGCCTCACGTGAGTGCACAGTGCGCATATCCGCCAGGTTCAGCAGCACCCCCAGCAGAGACAGCTCGTCGTTGAGGCTGTCGCGGGCGATCTCGATCACCTCCATCGCCTGCTCCACTCCCTGCAGGGCGAAATACTGAGCCTCGGCCGTCACCAGCGCATAGTCGGCGGCCACAAGCGCGTTCACCGTCAACAGCCCAAGCGATGGCGGACAGTCCACCAGCACGATCTCATACTCGCTCTGGACCCCCGCCAGGGCGCGCCGCAGCGTCATCTCCCGGCCGATCCGACCGCCCAGCATCAGCTCCGTCTCGGCAAGGTTCAAGCTGGCCGGGATCGTGTCCTGGTGGATGGCCGCGCTCACCTCCGCCGCGCCCGAGAGCACGTCGGCGATCGTCGGCTCGCTGTCCGGCGGCAGGTCGAAGTAGTCCGACAGGTTGCCCTGAGGGTCCAGATCCACGGCAAGCGTCCTCACGTCGATCCGGCGCAGCACATCGGTCAGGGTGCGCACCGTGGTCGTCTTGCCGGTACCGCCCTTCTGTGAGAGCACAGCGATCGTCTGAGCCATGGCGGCCGATAGTACGTGGAATCTGGAATCCGTGGTGCCGGCGCCCAGGCTCGAGGTGGAATACGTCGCTGCCGGCGCCCAGGCTTTGGCCGAACGCGGCCGCCGACACCCAGGCTCAGGCCACTCCGAGCGGTTCAGCTGAGCGCCGAGCGGTTCAGCTGGGCGTGTGAGCCGGCTCGGGCTGTTGCTGCTCGGCCTGCTGGACGGTAACGCTCACGAATGTCAGCCGGTAGCGGCCCACAAGAATCTCATCGCCGTCGTTGAGCGCCCTCCACTCGACCCGCTCGCCGTTCACGAACACCCCGTTGAGGCTTCGATCGTCGAGCACCCTCACTCCGTCGGGCTGGCGCACCACAAGCGCATGCCGCCGCGACACGGTGGGGTCGTCGAAACGGACGTCCGCTGCCAGGCTCCGCCCGATACGGGTCCACTCGCGCGTCAATGCGACCGCCCTGGTCTCGCCCCCGTCCTCGTACAGGACGTACTCGCCCGGCTGGGTCAGATCTTCTCGCGCGCGGGTCACCCACTCACGGGGCTCCTGAGAATGCTGGAACGGGGCCATCGTGCTGCTCGGCACCGCATTGAACAGGGACGCTCTCACGAAGTCGTGGCTCCCGCAGTCGGGACAGTCCCGCAGCGCATCCATCGAGGTGAGCGTCAGGACATATCCACATCTCTGGCAGCGGAACGATCCGGTGCCGGCCATCGTGCCCGAAGTATGCGACTCCATGCTGCGCTTCCCCTTCCTTCCGTTCCCGGGCGGGCGGGAACTTTCTGCATGTTGGAATCTGGTGGAGATCATAAGCGAAATGTCAAATCGCGCCCTGGCCGGTTGGCCGGTTCTGATAGTCGCGCACTTCGAGCCTACCCCCCTCAATCGGCGTCCAAACGAATCGTCCCGAAAGATCACCGAAGATTGGGCCGGAAGGAGGTCCGTCGGGTGCGGCGAAACTAGTGCCATGGCCTCCCAGCACGGCGACGTCGAACAACTGGAGCGCTTCCTCCTGCGGCGTGGCGTCGGATCGCTCACAGCCGACCGCCACCGCTGCATCGATTGCCAGCGCACGCCGCTGGTGGGCGAGCGCATCCACGTATACGAGCGCCAGACCGGGATCGTCTGCGAGCTCTGCAGCCAGCAGCGCCGCAAGGCTCCCCTGGCGAGCGAGATCGTTCGTCACAGCGAGCTCGGTCAGACCGTGCGCCTCACCGCCCGCGCCGCCTAGCCCTGTCGGCCAGCCCGCCGCCGGCAGCGGCTCCCGACGGCCGCGTAGCCGGCAGTGGCTCCAGTGCCCCGCCGCCCGCTCGATCATTAGACTGGCGCGCGGTGAATCCCGTCACGGTCTCGATCGTCATCAGCGCTCCCCGCGAGCTGGTCTTCGACTACCTGCAGGACATCGCCAACCACCCCGAGTTCACCGACCACTATCTCGTGGACTGGCATCTCACCAGGGAGGATTCGATCGGCCGCGGCGCCGGCGCTCGCTTCCGCGTGAAGGCCCCGGGGAACCGCTTCAGCTGGGGCGACTCCACTTTCACCGAGGTCAGCCGCCCTCACCGGATCGTCGAGGTCGGGCGCACCGGCAAGGCCAACCGGGTTCGCACCCTCGGCGTCTATGAGCTCGCTCCGGCTCCTGGAGGGGCCACGCGCGTGCAGTTCACGCTCGACACCGAGGCATCCGTCCTGTCCGACCGGATCCTCGAGGCATTCGGCGGTCGGGCCTGGCTGAAGCGCAAGAACCAGAAGGCGATGCGCCGGCTGCGCTCGATCATCGAGCGGGGCGAAGGTCGCGGAGAGCGCGTCACCCTCGCCGGCGGATAAACTGCCCGCTCGCATGCCCCGTCCCGCTCGCACACCCCGCGCCCTCGGCAAGCTCTCGCTGCTCGCGGTGCTGCTCGCGGCCGTGCTCGCGCTCAGCGCCTGCTCAGATGACTCCCACACGCGGGTCACCACCGGCACCTACGCGGGCGAGTCCGGACAGAACGCCCCCTATTTGAACGTCGGCCCGCTGATCTATGAGGTCCAGCTCTCTCGCGAGCTCAACCCCTACGACACCGAGGACGCCTCCTATCTGACCGGTCTCACACCGCTGCAGCGCCGCCTGCGACCCGGCGAAGAGTGGTTCGGGGTGTTCCTGCAGGTCTACAACGAAAGCTCCAGGCCCCATCCCGCAGCCCTCAGCTTGACGATCAGCGACACCCAGGGCAACATCTACAGCCCGATCGTGCCTGCCCCCACGAACGAATTCGCCTACCGCGCCGGTCTGCTCGGTCCCAAAGCCCGCATCCCGGCGCTCAACACGGTGGCCGCCAACGGGCCCACCCAGGGCGCGCTGCTGCTCTACAAGATCAAAGTCGTCTCGCTCGACAACCGTCCGCTCGAGCTCAAGATCCTCGATCCGCTCGACCCCACCCAGTTCGCCTCCGCTGAGCTCGACGTCTAGCCGACTATCCAGTGTCGTGCTCGACGTCTAGCTGACGATCTAGTGCCGAGTTCGACGTCTGGCTGACGATCTAGCGCAACCCTGACTCGAGCACCTGCCTGGCCACCGGGGCAGCCGTTTCGCCGCCGGCGCCGTCTTTGACGAGCAGCACCCCCACCGCGATACGGGGGCGGGATGCCGGTGCGAACGCGGCGAACCAGGCGTCGGTGTTCTGGGGATCTTTGCCACCTGAGGAGCATCCTTCGCCAGACTGGCTCGCTTCGGTTTCCTCGCCGGTTTCCGATTCCTCTCCTTCGGAGCCGTGTTCGCTGCCTTCAGGGCAACTGGGTGTACCGAGTTCGGCGGTGCCGGTCTTGCCGGCTACCACCACCCCCGGGATCGCCGCGGAAGTACCCGTGCCCTCCCTCACCACGCCGATCATCAGGCGTCTCACCGTGTGCGCGGTCGAGGCGCTGATCACCCTGGGACGGGTCGCATGGCGGGCTTGGAAGGTCGGAGCCGGACGGCGCCCGCCGTCGGCGATCGTGGCCGCCACGGTCACCATCTGCAGCGCAGAGGCCTGCACCTGGCCCTGGCCTATGGCCGTCGATCCTGTGTCCAGTTCGCCCTGTATCTGGTCGGCGGGCGGCAACGTGCTCTCGACCGCCCCCTCCACGCCCGGCGCGTGATTGAAGCCGAAGCGTTCGGCCGTCGACACGAGGCGCGCGGCCCCCACCTTCACTCCGAGCGGCGCGAACACCGAGTTGCAGGACACCGCGAAAGCGAGCGCCAGACTTCCTCCACAGGACTCCCCGTTGGCGTTTTCGAGCTTCACCCCGTCGAGGGTGCTCGATGTCGCATATGGGAAGACGCTGCTCGCGCGGGCGATTTTCGCTTCGAGCACCGCCGTGAGCGTCACCATCTTGAACGTCGATCCCGGGGGCTGCAGGTCGTCGATGCCGATTCCCGCCACAGCCAGGATCTCCCCGTTGGCGGGGTCCAGTGCGACGACTCCCCCGAGCTGGTCCCCGAGCGCCGTCGCCGCCGCCTGCTGCACGGCAGGGGAGATCGTGGTCCGCACCGCCGGGCTCGGCCTGGCCACGGTGCTCGCGAGCACCCGCCCGCCCGCCAGCAGCTCGCCGCCGGGCCTGCCCCGCAAGCGTTCGTCAAGCGCCAGCTCCAGCCCGCTCGTGCCAACGATCGCGTCGGCCGGCACCCCCTGCGACTCGAGCTCGGCGCGCTGTGCGGCCGGGATCGGACCGACGTCCCCAACCACCCCCGCGGCCGCGGCGCCCAACGGCGAGCTGCGCGCCCCGGCACCGCTTGCCTCGCCGTCGGCCAGCACGGTCCCGTCGCGGGCCAGCAGAGCCGCCCTGGCCGGCAGAGAGGTGCGCCTGCCCAGCGACTCCCCCTCGCTCAGCCCCGGGAACACGAGCGAGCGCTCCCACATCACCCGCGGCCCTGCAGGCGTACCGTTCACCCTCAGGCGCAGGCGCTCCTCGAAGGACCCCCACAGGCGGGTGGCCACCCGCATCGGGATCGTGATCGTCCCGTCGCTGTCCTTGCGCGCCCCCCCGATGACCTTCAGGCGAGTCTCCGTCGCCGTCCTCCCAGCGCTCCTATAGGCGCCGGCGAACGCGCTGACTGAGATCCTGCGCTGCGCCGCAGCGTCGATGTCTCCGTACATCTCCGGATAGTCGCCTCGCGTCCAGGCCCGCGCGAATTGCTCGGCGAGGCTCTGCTGCGCGGAGCCGTGATGACCACCGCCGAAAATCGCTCCCAGGGAGAAAGCCATGGCCGCAAGCACCACCACCGGCATTGCCCGTCGCGCGCGCCGGCGGCGCTCGCTGGTGGTGTTCACGCGACCACCGGCACTGCCCGTCGCGCGCGGCGGCGGCGCTCACTGGAGGTGTTCACAGCTCGGGACGGTAGAACATGAGCAGTGACTCGACTGGATTGGGCCATCGTCGTATTCGCTGTCCTGCTCGCGATCTTCGGGTTCCGGCGAGGCTTCATCGTTGCCGTGCTCTCCTTCGGAGGTTTCGCCATTGGTTCATTCATCGGGACCCGGCTGGGTCCTCTACTGCTCTCCCAGGGATCCGCCTCGCCCTACGCAGCCGCCTTCGGCCTGATCGGAGCGCTGCTAGCCGGTGCGATCCTCGCCACCGGTTTCGAGGGAGTCGGCCTGAGGCTTCGCCGCGTGCTCGTGCTGCCGGGGCTCAGCATGCTCGACGGCGCCCTCGGTGCCCTGCTGAGCGCCGCGCTGGGACTGGCGATCGCCTGGATCCTGGCGGCGGTGGTCCTGCAGACCGACGGCACCACCCAGCTGCGCTTGGACATCCAGCGCTCGGCGATCCTGCGCGAGCTCAACCAGCTGCTGCCGCCCACGGGACCGATCCTGAATGTGCTGGCCAGCCTCGACCCGTTGCCCTCGATCGCCGGTCCGCTCCCGGACGTCTCCCTGCCGCCCGCCGCGATTGCGCGCGACCCGGCTGTGCGTGGCGCCTCGCGCAGCGTCGTGCGTGTGCTCGGGACGGCCTGCGGGCTCGCCATCGAGGGCTCCGGATGGGTCGCCCAGCCGGGCGTGGTGGTCACCAACGCCCACGTCGTAGCGGGAGAGCACGACACCACCGTCGAGGTCGACGGACACGACCCCGAGCTGAGCGCCTATGCGATCGCGTTCGACCCCACCGACGACATCGCCGTGCTGCGTGTGCCCGGGCTCGGTCTCCCGTCATTGACGCTCGCCGCCCGTCCCCCCAACGGTCGTGCCGGTGCGATCCTGGGCTATCCGGAGAACGGGCCCCTGGATGCCCGCCCGGGGCGCATCGGGACCACCCAGCAAATCATCACCGACGACGCCTACGGTCGCGGGCCGGTCTCGCGTCTGCTCACCCCGCTACGAGGCCTCGTGCGTCCCGGCAACTCCGGCGGGCCATTCGTGGATCGCCAGGGGCTCGTGTTGACCACCGTGTTCGCCAGCACCACCGGCAGCGGGCCGGTCGGCGGCTATGGCGTTGCCAACGCCACCGTCGCTCGGGTGCTCGCGGGAGCCGGCCACATGGTGGGGACCGGAGAATGCAGCGCTGGATGAGTCCCGGAAGGGTCCGCTCCTGTCCCGCACGGGTCCGCTCCTGGCCCGCGAGGGCCGCTCCTTATGCCGTCGACGGACGGGTCTGAGGACGCGGACGGGTCGCTTTCCGGCCCTCGTTCGCCTTTCTGCCATCGCCGGCCTTGCCTGACTTGGACTCAGGAGCTTCCGAGGCGGGCTCAGCATGCCTGGGCGTGCCTGCGTGGCTGCGCGCGGCGGCTGTGGCGGAGCTGTCCTGTGCGGATTTCTCGAGCACCGGCCCCGCGGCCGCCAGACGCCGCACCAGCGCGGTCCTGACGCCCTCGAGCTCCTCGACGCTCAACAGTCGGGGACCGGCGTGCCGGAGGGGTTTGCTCGGCGCGGCGATCAGGCCCGGATGACGGGCCTGAATCTCTGAGAGCGCCTGCTCCAGGGCCGTGATCTGAGTGCGCAGCTCTCTACGCCTCTCGCTGCCCTCTGTCGCGGCGCCGGCGGGGGGCTCGGTGGTCACATACAGCGCGGCCGCCACCTCACGCGGGTCGACACCCGTCCTGCGCGCCTGGTGGGCGGCGTCGGCGGCGATCTGCCCGACGGCCGACGGCTCGGGGGCGACGCTGGCCACGAATGTGCCGGTGCCCTGCATGCTGTCGATCAGCCCCTCCTGCTCCAGGCGCTGATAGACCGCGCGGGCGGTGTTGGCGTTGATCCCGAGCATCTCGGCCAGCTCGCGCAGGCCCGGCAGGCGCTGGCCCGGCCCAAGACGGCCATCGCCGATCCGTGCGCGCAGCGCCCAGGCGAGCTGCACCCCGATCGGAATCTCGCCACCGCGGTCGATCGCGAGATCTCCGAGGTCCAGCTGCCCACCGCGCGCGGACGATCGGGTCGACCTGGAGGCGTCTGCTCGAGACGCCGTTTCTGACGGATGCAGGTCGCGATGGTCGTCTCTTGCCATCTCTAAATTCTAGTCGCTCTCGACCCAAAGTCATGCAGTGCTATTGAACTAGTACACTAGCTCTATGGATGGGTTGGGTGAGGAGGAGCTGAGCGGCGCGAGCCCGGGCGGATCGACCCAGAGCGCCGTGTCCGAGCAGCCCGGCATGTCCGTCGGGCTCGGCCGAGGACCGGCGTTGCTCAACCGGATCTTGCTTCCCGCCAGGAGTCTGCTGGAGGAAGTCGGGGAGATGATGATCCTCACCGGGAAGACGATCGCCGCCGTGGTGAGACCGCCCTACCCCTACGGCGGCGAGTTCGTGTGGCAGTTCCTGTTCGCGCTGCGCGTCTGCTGGTTGCCGCTGCTGCTGTCGACGTTCGCGATCTCCTACGGCGCCCCGGGTCTGCAGGCGGCGAATTTCCTGACCGTGCTTGGGTCGCTCGATCGTCTCGGGGGCTTCTTCGTGCTGATCGTGGTGCGCGAAATCGGACCGCTCATCACAGCGACGATGCTCGCCGGCGCCGCGGGCACGGCGATCACGGCCGACCTGGGGGCGCGCAAGATCCGCGAGGAGCTGGACGCGCTGCAGGTCCTGGGAGTCGACACGGTCAAGAACCTGGTGGTCCCGCGCTTCCTGGCGCTGATGCTCGTCACCGGCCTGTTCAACATCTACGCGATCCTGTTCGGTCTCTTCGGTGGGATCCTGGCCGCGCTCGTCCACCACCAGCCGCTGGGACCCTTCTGGGCGACGTTCTTCAACAACACCTCCACCACCGACCTGTGGGGCTCGACGCTGAAGACGGCGATATTCGGGGCGATCATCGCGATCATCTGCTGCTACAAGGGCATGACCGCCTCGGGCGGCGCTGAGGGTGTGGGACGAGCCGTGAACCAGGCCGTTGTGGCCTCGTTCATCGCGTTCGGCTCGTTCAACTACGCCTTCACCCAGATACTGCTCGCCACCCATCCCAACATCATCACCGTCAGGTGAGCGAGTCCCCCGCAACCGCGACGCGCGAGTGGCTGGCCTCCACGGGGGAGATCGCTCAGTTCACCGGTCGCATCGTGCGCGACGTGTGGTCGCTGCGCGTCCTGCGCTTCTTCGGCGAGGCCACCCGCCAGGCGGGGCTTCTGATCGTGTCCTCGACGGCCGTGCTGTGGGTGATGGTGTTCATCATCGGCCTCGGTCCCTGCGGGATCCAGGGCGCCTATTTCGCTGAGGCCCAGGGAGCGCCCAGCGTCGCCGGCGCATTCGCGGCATGGTGCGATCTGCGCGAGGCGATCCCCTACGCGTTCGGCTACATGATGGCGGCGAAGGTCGGCACCGGGATCGTGGCCGAGCTCGGCGCGATGCGCATCAACGACGAGATCGACGCGCTCGAAGTGATGGGAGTCGATTCGATGCTGTTCCTGTGCGCCACCCGCATGCTGGCCGGGTGGCTCGTGCTGCCCTTCATGTACATAGCCGGAATCGGCGTGGGGTTCCTGGCCTCATACATAGCGGTCGTCAAGCAGGTCGGGGCCGTCACCTCGGGCGGCTACCTGCTGGTCTTCTGGCAGTACCAGAATCCGCTGGACTACCTCTACAGCGTCATCAAGGCGATGTCGATGGCCACCGCGGTGGTCCTGGTGGCCTGTTACTACGGCTACACCGCCTCCGGCGGGCCCGTGGGCGTCGGCAGGGCCACTGCGAAGTCGATGGTGCTCAACCTGGTGCTCGTCACGATGATCGGGATGCTTGGCACGCAGGTGTTCTGGGGTACCAAACCGCGGACCCCGATCGGCGGTTGAGCCGGCGGTCGTGGGCCCACGACCGCCTCTGGAGATTGCGCTGCTTGACCCACCCGCTACGCTGGCGCCATGTCCAAGACGCTCGTGATCGCGGAGAAGCCATCGGTGGGGCGCGACCTGGCTCGCGTGCTTCCCGGGCCGTTCGCAAAGCAGGAAGGCTGGCTCGAGGGGCCCGATCATGTGATCACCTGGGCGGTCGGCCACCTCGTGCAGCTCGCCGAGCCCGACGAGTACGACGCAAAGTACAAGCGCTGGCGCATGCCCGACCTGCCGATCGTCCCGAGCAAGTTCAAGCTCGTGGTGCGCGACGAGCGCTCGCGCAAGCAGATGTCAGTGGTCACCGCCCAGCTCGGGCGCGAGGACGTCGGACAGGTGATCAACGCATGTGACGCGGGTCGCGAGGGCGAGCTGATCTTTGCCTACCTGTACGAGAAGGCGAAAGCCAAGAAGCCCGTCCAGAGGCTGTGGCTGAACTCGATGACAACCGCCGCGATGAAGAGCGCGTTCGAGTCGCTGCGCCCGGCCGAGGACTTCGCTCGCCTCGAGCAGGCCGCGCGATCGCGCTCGGAGGCCGACTGGATCGTCGGAATGAACGCCACCCGTGCAGCCACCATCCGTCTGAAATCTTCGTTTGACGGGGCAGTGTCGCTGGGGCGCGTGCAAACCCCGACGCTCGCGATCGTGGCGCGCCGTGAGGAAGAGATCAAGGCGTTCGTGCCCGAGCCCTACTGGCTCGTGGATGCCACGTTCGACGCTGGTCCGCTCGATGGGGCCGCGCCATCGGAGAACGGCGACGGCTCGGCCGGCGCGCGTGTGTATGAGGGCCGCTTCCACATGGGGGCCAAGCCCCGCATCGCCACCGAGCAGGAGGCGCTTGCGATCGTCGAGGCCTGCCAGGGCAAGCAGGGCACGATCACCAAGCTCGACAAGAAGGAGCAGCGCGAGCGAGCGCCGATGCTCTACGACCTGACGAGCCTTCAGCGCGAGGCCAACACGCGCTATGGCTACTCCGCGCGGCGCACGCTCGCAGCGGCGCAGCGCCTGTATGAGGAGCACAAGGCGCTCACCTATCCCCGTACGAATTCCCGCTACCTGACCACCGACATGGTCGAGGAGATAAAGCCGATCGCCGAGCTCGTGGGCGGCCAGAGCGAGTACACGAAGGCGGCGGCCTATGTCACCGGCCTCGATGTGCTCCCGCTCGCACGTGTGGTCAACGACGAGAAGGTGACCGACCACCACGCGATCATCCCCACGAGGGCCGAGCACGCCGTGGACCGCATGGGAGACGACGACAAGCGCGTCTACGACATGGTTGTCAGGCGATTCCTCGCGGTCTTCCATCCCGAGGCGGTGTTCGAGAACACGCGCGTGGAGACCACCGTGTTCCCGAAGGGAGATCAGGCCGGCGGATGCGTGTTCCGCACCCGCGGCAAGCTGCTGCTCGTGCCCGGCTGGCGCGGCGTCTACGGACAGATGCCATCCGAGGCGAAGTCCGCGGCCGAGGAAGACGAGGGCGTCGACCAGCAGCTGCCGAAGCTGGGCGAGGGCGAACCGGCCCAGACGCTCGAGATCGCAAGCGTTCGCAAGGAAACCAAGCCGCCGCGGCGCTACAGCGACGCGTCGCTGCTCGGCGCGATGGAGACCGCCGGCAAGCTCGTCGACGACGACGAGATGCGCGAGGCGATGAAGGACTCGGGGATCGGAACCCCTGCAACCCGCGCAGCCATCATCGAGCGACTGATTCAGGTGGGCTACATCGAACGCGAGGCGCGATCTCTGGTGGTCACCGACAAGGGGCTGAACGTCGTGAGACTGCTGGGCGAGCACGCTCTGACATCCCCCGACATGACCGGCGAGTGGGAGCACCGCCTCGGCAAGATCGAGCGCGGCGAGGACTCGCGCGAGCGGTTCATGGGAGACATCGCGGGTTTCGCCGAGCAGACGGTCAAAGAGCTCGACGAGAAACTGAAGGATGTGCGCATCCCGCGCGCCAACCTCGGTCCGTGCCCGGTCTGCGGACACGACATCAAAGAGAATCGCAAGGGCTACTCCTGCTGGGCACGCGACGATCCAGGGTGTGGGTTTGTGATCTGGAAGGGCAAGTCGGGCAAGCAGCTGTCGGTGGCGATCGCACGCGAGCTGATTCGCAGCGGGCACACCTCCAAGGCTGTGTCAGGTTTCAAGGCGCGCAGCGGTCGCAGCTTCCGCGGGCATCTGGCGCTCTCCCAGGACGAAGAGGGCAAATGGCGCGTCGAGTTCAACGAGGCGTGGGCCAAGGAGGGCGCCAAGCCACCGGAGTCCGAGGCCGAGACCGCCGAGGAGACCCCGGCCGAGGGCCAGGAGGCGGTGGCCGCCAACGCGGCCTGAGACCAACGTAGCAACGCGGCCTGAGGCCAACGTCGGGCAGGTGCGAAAGGATGGGCTCCTGTGCCGATTGCGCTCCTAACAGGACCCGCCAATGCGGGCAAGGCACACGTCGTTCTGGAGGCGCTGAGGGCGCACGTGGCGCGCGGGGAGGACCCGCTGCTGGTCGTGCCCACCGAAGCTGACCAGGCTCGCTACAGGCGCGAGCTGGCTGAGGGCGGGCCCGTGCTCGGCGCTCGCTGCGAGCGTTTCGAGGGGCTGCTGGGAGAGGTTCTTGCCCAGGCTGGATCGATGGAAGCGCCGCTTGGCCCGCTCGCCCGCGAACGTGTGCTGGCGCGCCTCTCGGGTGCGCGCCCCCGCATGGCCGGTGAGATCGCGAGGTTCGTGGCGGGCCTCGAGACCCAGCGCGTCACCCCGGCGCGGCTGCGCGGCGCGCTGCGTGCCTGGGGCTCGGTGGAGCGCCCCCACGGCGAGCAGGCCACGCTTGAGCAGCTGTGCGACGTGTTCGAGCGCTACCAGGACACGCTCGCAAGGATGCGCCGGGCCGACCGGGAGCTGCGTGTGACGAGAGCCCTCGACGCTCTGCGTCGCAAGCCCGCGCTGTGGGACTCAAGGCCGGTGCTGCTGTACGGCTTCGACGACCTCACCGAGCTGCAGCTCGACGTGATCGAGACGCTTGGCGGCATGGTCGGCGCGCGGGTCACCGTGGCGCTCGCCTACGAGCCCGGCCGCGTCGTGTTCGCGGGACGCGCCGCCGCCTTCCAGCGTCTGGCCCCCCTCGCAGACACCCACGCCGAGCTGCCGGCGCGCGCGGAGCACTATGCGCCAGGCTCCCGTCAAGCCCTGCATCACCTGGAGCGCTCGCTGCTGAGCGACGAGCCGACCCGCGTGGATCCCGGCGAGGCGGTGAGGCTGCTGGAGGGAGGCACGCCGCGAGCAGAGCTCGAACTTGTGGCAGGCGAGGTGCGGGCGCTGCTGGACTCCGGCGTGCCGGCACACGAGATCGCGATCGTGCACCGGGCGCCGGAGACGATCGCGGGGCTGATCGGCGAAGTGCTGAGCGATTTCGGGGTTCCCCACGCGCTGCAACGGTCCTCGAGGTTCGCCCACACCGCCATCGGCCGGGCATTGCTTGGGCTCTCGCGCTGCGCGCTGGGCGAGGGCGATCTCGGCGACCTGCTCGCCTGGCTGCGGGCCCCTGGCATGCTCGAGCGCCCAGAGCTGGCCGACCGCCTGGAGGCGCAAGCGCGCCGGCAGGGAGCGCTCGACGGGGCCCGCGCACGCATGTTGTGGGAGGCGGAGAACTGGCCACTTGACCGGATCGACCGCCTGCGCGAGGCCGGCGCAACCGGTTCCAGCGCCCTGATCGAGGCGCTTGCAGCTGAGCTTCAGCGACTCTTCTGCGCTCCCCGCGGCGCGCTCGCGGCCGTGCTCGAGCAGGACGAGCTCGACGAGGCGCGCGCGCTGGTCGGGGCGCGGCGGGCGCTTGACGAGATGCGCGATCTGGCGCGCTCGGCGCCCGAGCTTGCGCCTGACCCCGAGGAGATCGTGGACCTGCTCGAGCGACTTGAGCTCGCCGGGGGCGCGCGCTCGGACGGGACAGGCGTCGCCGTGGTCGATCCGCTGTCGCTGCGGGCCCGGCGTGTGCGGATGGTGTTCGCCTGCGGCATGCAGGAGGGCGTGTTCCCAGCTCCCGGCAGCTCCCACCCGCTGCTCGGCGAGGAGGGGCGTCGCAGCCTCGCGCATGCCTCCGGCCTGGCCCTGCCGGCCGAGCCGGACGGACTGGCCGCCGAGCGCTACCTGCTCTATGCGCTCGCCTCGCGTCCAGAGGAGCGCCTTACGCTCAGCTGGCACACCGCCGACGAGGACGGCGCATCGCTCGCCCCCTCGCTGTTCATAGACGACATCTGCGACCTGTTCACCGGCGCGCTGAGAGAACGCGCCTCGCGCCGCGTCGCCGGCGCCAGCGCTTGGCCCGGACCGGGCCTGCCGGCGGGCACAATCGCCGCGCGGGAGGACGCGCTCGCGATCCCCTCGGACGGATCCCAAGCGGCGCTGATAGCGCCGCTGCGCGACCGGCTGGTGCTCGCCGAGTTGCACGAGCACGTGCTGTGGTCGGCGTCCTCGCTCGAGAGCTGGGCCGGCTGCCCGGTGAAGTGGTTCGTGGAGCGCCATCTGCGCGGGGCAGAGATCGACCCCGATCCGGAGCCCCTGGCGCGCGGCGGTCTGGCGCACGCCGCACTGAAGGAGACTCTGGAGCACTTGCGCGAGCGCACCGGATCGGCACGTCTGACACCCGCGAGCGTTGGTCTCGCCAGGCGGCTGCTGCGCGAGGCGCTGGCCGAGCTCCAGGCGGACCATCCGCTGTCGGTGGCGCCCGAGCGCCTGCCCGGAGCGCGCCGCCGGTTGGCGGTCGACCTGGAGCGCTATCTGGAGTGCGCAGCCGAGCAGGCGACGGTCGAGCAGACGACTCCGCTCGAGCCGAAGCACCTGGAGCTCGAGTTCGGCTTCGAGCCGGACGGCTCTCCGCCGCTTGAGCTGGGTGAGGGAGTGCTGTTGCGTGGGCGCATCGACCGCGTGGACGTCGGTCCGGGCGGTGAGGCGATCGTCTATGACTACAAGGGTCGCTCGGCGCCGCCGGCGGCAAGATGGGCCGCCGACGGCTCCTTCCAGATCGCTCTGTACATGCGCGCGATCGAGCAGCTGCTCGGGTACACGCCCGTCGGGGGCTTCTATCAGCCGCTTGCCGGTCGGGACATCAGGGCGCGGGGAGCGCTGGACGGTGACGCCGGCCTCGAGCTTGACTGTGTGCGCACCGACCGGCTCGCGCATAAGGACGTAGGCGAGCTGATCGACCAATGCGTGGCAGCCGCCCTGCGGGCAGCCGGCGAGGCGAGGTCCGGTGCGCTTCAGGCGCGGCCGGACACATGCGCCTACCGCGGCGGATGCGCATATCCCACGATCTGCCGATGTGAGCGCTGAGGCGTGACCGACCGAACCAAGGTCCCGGTGGCGCCGAGCGAGCCGACCGAAGCCGCTGAGCGCGCGGTACCCAACACGCCGCCCACCCGCTCCGAGCGGATCCTCACCGATGAGCAGGAGCAGGCGGCCGCCCGTCGCCAGGGCTCGCTGCTGCTGGCCGCCGGCGCAGGTAGCGGGAAGACCTCGGTGCTGGTCGAGCGCTTCGTTCGGGCTGTGCGCGAGGACGGTCTCGCTCCGGGACGGATCCTTGTGCTGACGTTCACCGAGCGCGCCGCCGGCGAGCTGCGTGAGCGTGTCAGATCGCAGCTGCTCGACCTCGGCGAGCGTGAGGCGGCGCGCTCGGCTGAGGCAGCCCTCGTCAGCACCTTCCACGGCTTCTGTGCCCAGCTGCTGCGAGCCCACCCGCTGCAGGCCGGGATCGAGCCAGGCTTCGAGATCATGGAGGAAGGCCTCGCGGATCGGCTGCGGGTGCTTGCCTTCAACGCCGCGCTCGCAAGCTTCGTGGAGGGAGAGCGCCCGCAGGCGGTCGATCTCGTGGCCGCCTACGGCGCGGACCCACTGCGCTCGATCGTGTTGGGAGCCTACGCGCAGTTGCGCAGCGAGGGCCAGGCCGAGCCACGGCTGCCGCCGACGGCGGGGGAGGATCAGGCGGCGCGAGCTTGCAACCTGATCGGAGAGCTGCTGGGCGAGTTCGGGGCGGCCTATGCCCAACGCAAGCACAGCCGCTCCGCGCTCGACTTCGACGACCTGGAGCTTGAAGCGCGCGGCCTGCTCGAGCGGCGCGCGGATGTGCGCGAGGCGTGGGCGGAGCGCTTCGAGCTGCTGATGGTCGACGAGTTCCAGGACTCGAACCTCCGCCAGCTTCAGATCCTTGCGGCGCTCGACCGCGACAACCTGTTCACGGTCGGCGACGAGCTGCAGTCGATCTATGGCTTCCGTCACGCCGACGTGAACCTCTTCCGCGAGCGTCAGGCACGGCTGCGCCGCCGCGGCGCGAGCCTTGCCCTGACCCGCAACTTTCGCAGCCGTCCCGCGATCCTCGCCGCGGTCGAGCGGGTCTTCGCGGAGCGGATGGGCGAGCGTCCAACCTCGCTCACACCCGTGCGCTCGCCGGGCGAGGGGGAGGAGCCGATCGTCGAGCTGCTGCTCACGGACAGGCAGGGCTGGGAGCGGTTTCCCGCGGACGCCGAGCTCGAGGGAATGCCGGATGCCACCTCCTGGCGCCAGGCCGAAGCGCGCCTGCTCGCGGCTCGAGTGGCCGAACTGGTCCAAAGCGGCCAGGCGCGAGCGGGAGAGATCGTGGTGCTGCTGCGCGCGCTCGGTGACCTGCCGGTCTATGAGAGCGCCTTGCGCCGTCACGGTCTGCCCACGCTGGCGGGAGTCGGAGGCTTCTGGAGCCACCAGCAGGTCGGTGACCTGCTCGCATGGTTGCGCGCGCTTGCCAATCCGCTGGACGAGCTCGCGCTCTACTCGACGCTCGCCTCACCGCTCGTCGGCCTCTCAAGCGACGGTCTCGCCCTGATCGCCAGGGAGGCCCGGCAGGGACGGCGCGGGGTGTGGCGGGTGTTGAGCGACGCCGGCCCGGCGCTCGACGCCGTGCTGTCGGGAGCAGACCGCGAGCGGCTGGCGAGCTTCAGGGAGCTGTTCGCCCGCGAGCGCGCAAGCGCCGCCCTGCACCCGATCTCCGAGCTGTTGCGGCGGGCGATAGCCGCCACCGGCTACGAAGCGCACGTGCTGTTGCTCAGCTGGGGCGAGCGGCGGCTCGCGAACGTCCACAAGCTCGTGCGCCTGGCACGACGCTTCGAAGCTCAGGAGGGGCGCGATCTGCGAGCTTTTCTGGACCACGTAGTCCACGTCGAGGTCGCGTTCGACGGTCGCGAGCCCGAGGCGCCCGTCGGGGATGGCGAGCTCGAAGCGGTGCGCCTGATGAGCATCCACGCGGCCAAGGGGCTCGAGTTCCCCGTCGTGTGCGTCGCCGATCTCGGACGCGAGCCGAACCTGCGTGTGCCGGATCTGCTCGTCGACGGCGCCGGCGGGCGGGTCGGTTTGCGGCTGCTCGCGCTCGGGCAGCCCGAGCCTGTCTCAGCGCTCGATTTCGAGGAGCTGCGCGAGGAGAGCCGGAGCGCTCAGCTGGAGGAGGAGGATCGAATCCTCTACGTCGCCTGCACGCGCGCTGAGAACCGGCTGCTGTTGAGCGGCACGGTCGCCTTCGAGCGCTGGCCGGCGTCGAAGCCCGGTGTGGCGCCGATCGCCTGGCTCGCGCCGGCGCTCGTCCCCGACGCGCCGAAGCTCGCCGCGACAGAGGGGCGGCCCGCCGGCGGGCTGACGGTGGAGCTGGGGGAAGGTCTGCTGGTGCGCTGCGTTTTCAACGCGGCCCCAGCTCTGGAGGCCGATCCAGTCTGTGCGACGGGGGGCCCTGCGGTGGTCATCGACGGATCTGTGACGGCTCCTGGCACCGTGGCCACCGATCGATCCGTGGCTGCGCATGGGGCAGAGGCCACGAATGAATCCGGACCGGTGCCTGGGGAGCAGGGCCAGATGTCCCTGCCGATTCAGGAAACGCTGACGCCGAGGGGGATGCGGATGCTGATCCGCCCAGCGCCCGTGCCGTCGTCAGCCATGCAGGTAGATGCGTCGAGGACGAGACCACTGAGCGACCCCGACGGCACGATGAGCTACACATCGCTTGCAGAGCTCGAGCGGTGCGGCTATCGCTACTACCTGGAACGGGTCCTGGGGCTTGCGGAGAACCGCGCGGCGGCGCGTGCGGAGGTCAAGGAGGGGATCGAGGCGCGCACACGCGGAACGATCGTCCACATGCTGCTCGAGTCGGTCGACTTCGCCCGCCCGCAGGCGCCCTCGGCGCAGGAGGTGGGTCGCGTCGCTCGGCGGGTCGGCGCGAGCGTGGCTCCCGGCGAGAGGGAGGAGATCGCTGCTCTGATCGCGAGCGCTCTCACCACAGAGCCGGCCCGAGCGCTCGGCGCGGTTCGGGGTGGGCGTCGAGAGCATCCCTTTACCTTCTCGCTCGGCTCCGGCGAGCCGCTGGTCACAGGCGTGCTCGACCTGATCGTCGAGCGGCGCGGCGGAGACAGCCTGATCGTCGATTACAAGAGCGATCGCCTCTCCGGCGGGGAGGACATCGAGCTGCTTGTGCAGCGCGACTACGGATTTCAGCGGCTTCTGTACGCGCTCGCTGGGATCGAAGCCGGCGCGCAGGCGGTCGAGGTCGCCCACTGGTTCCTGGAGCGCCCAGAGAGGTGGGTGACGGCTCGATTTGTCTCAGATGAACAAACCCGGCTACGCGAACTTCTGCGTGCTCGTATAGATAGGATTCGAGCGCGGGGTTTCACCGTTACGCAGGACCCGCACCGCGGGATCTGTCTGACGTGCCCAGGTCGTGGAGGCCTGTGCTCCTGGGGGGAAACCCGCACCATGAGTGAGCGATCCACCACATTGGAATTCGACGAGTGAGGGGCTACGCTCAGCGGTTGAATCGCTTGTTTCGCAAATCGGGCGGGGCGTAAATGGCGGAAGAGGAGACCTCTGCGACGGACAGGCCAGGTGCTGCGCTTACCGGGGTCCCCGTGTCGCTGCCCGACTTCGAGCTGTTCGCGCGCATCCGAGTCGACGGTGACCCGCACGCGCGCGAGCTGCTGGTCGAGCGCTATCTGCCTCTGGCGCGCAGGCTTGCGCGCCGCTATCAGCACACCGACGAGCCGATCGAGGACCTTGTCCAAGTGGCCTCCATCGGCCTGCTCAAGGCAGTCGATCGCTTCGACTGCTCGCGCAAGGTGATGTTCTCGAGCTATGCCGTGCCGACGATCCTCGGCGAGCTCAAGCGCCACTTTCGCGACCGCACATGGTCGGTGCGGGTTCCGCGCGACCTACAGGAGCTCGCGCTGCGCGTCGATCAGACGGTGACCAGGCTGTCGCTCGGCCGGCGCCATTCTCCGTCGGTGGGCGAGATAGCCCGGGTTGTCGAAGCCTCCGAGGAGCAGGTTCTCGAGGCGCTTGAGGCGATGGGGGCATACAGAGCAAGCTCGCTCGACGCGCCGCGGTCGATGCGCGAGGAAGAGAACGAGACCGTCGCCGAGGGGCTTGGCTCGAGCGACCGGGGCTTTGACCGGGCGGAGGAGCGTGCCACGCTCGAGCCGCTGATGGCGCGCATAAGCCAACGCGAGCGGATCGTGCTGAGGCTTCGTTTCGGCGACGATCTCACCCAGGCAGAGATCGGCGAGCGGATCGGCGTCTCCCAGATGCAGGTCTCGCGCCTGATCCGCCAGGCGCTCGCGCGTCTGCGCACCGGCGCGGACGCATCCGATCTCGACAGGTCTCGCTCCTGATCGGCCAGGCGCTTGCGCGTCTGGCACCAAGCGCTCGTGCGTATACCATCAGGCGTGCGTCTGCGCACCGATGGGGATCCATCGGATCTCAGGATGCGGCCGACGCGCCGCATGATTGACTATAAGACTTGACATTGTCCCATTGCGGTGTCAAGCTGTACACAGATGCCAAGAGCAATGTGGATGGGGACTCTTAGCTTCGGGTTGGTGAGCGTGCCAGTGAAGCTGTACAGCGCCGTCACGCGCAAGACGGTCCACTTTCACCAGATCCACACGCTCGACAGTGGGCGCATCCATCAGAAGCACGTGTGCGCTCTCGACGGCGAAGAGATTCCTCTCAGCGAGATCGTCAAGGGCTACGAGATAGCCCCAGATCGATATGTGCCGGTCGAGGCGCGTGAGCTGGCGGCGCTCGAACCGCTGTTCACGCGGACGATCCAGGTCGAGGATTTCGTCGATCTGGAGGAGATCGACCCGATCTACTTCGACCATCCCTACCACGTGGTGCCGGGAGTGGGCGGCTCTCACCCCTACCAGCTGCTGCTGAGCGCCATGAGGGACACGGGCAAGGTCGCCATCGGGCGTATCGTGATGCGCTCCAAAGAACGCCTCGTGGCGATCCGCCCCCGTGAGAACGCGCTGCTGATGCTAACGATGAGCTATGGGGACGAGGTCAATCCGACGACCGGCCTGCGCGAGCTCGAGGGCATCGACGAGCACGAGCTCGACGAGCGCGAGCTGCAGGTGGCTCGCCGGCTGGTGGCGTCGATCTCCGAGCCGTTTGACATCGACAAGTACCAGGACACCTTCCGTGAGGCCGTGCTCGACCTGGTAGACCGCAAGGCTGCCGGCGAGCCGCTGCCACTCGACGCTCAGGCCGAGCCTCCGCCGGAGTCCCCCGACCTGATGGAGGCGCTTGAAGCAAGCCTCGAGCAGGTCGCCTCGGGCTGACGTGCAGACGGTCTCAGCCTGCGCTGAGCACCAGCACGAGCTCCGAGCGGCGGCTGCGCTCGTCGGACTTCACCGAGACGCTGTCGGCGATGTGCTCGAGCAGGTTGCCGACCACCGGCAGCATCGTGTCTCGCGCGAGCCTGCTAGCCCCGTCGCTGCTCAGATCATGCACCCGCAGCTCCGCCTCGCGCTCGTTGGCCTGCACGCTGAACGTCAGCCGGCCGTTGCAGGCGTGAACGGGCGCGTGGGC
The DNA here is from genome assembly GCA_035483615.1 of Solirubrobacteraceae bacterium. Classification (GTDB taxonomy): domain Bacteria; phylum Actinomycetota; class Thermoleophilia; order Solirubrobacterales; family Solirubrobacteraceae; genus Palsa-744. Next base: position 28,464 of record DATHPT010000155.1, read on the forward strand.
GCTCAGGGCGTCGCACACGAGCAACGCGTCGTCGAGCCGGTTCATCGGCCAATCGGCTCGGGCGAGGACCATCGAGACGACTCGACACAGAACGGGTCCGAGCAGCGGGCCGCTCCGCACGCGCACACGCGTCACGTTGTCGGTCGCCTGCGCCGGCTCGGGCATGGTTGGCCCGCTCACGGTTGAATCCCCCTCGAGACGGCTGCCCGGAGATGGCGAGGCCCCAAAGCGCTCATCCACAACGTCCGCTCATGCGCCATGTCCGCTCATGCTCGGCACGGCGTCGCTCAGCGCGAAGGTCATCCGCACCTCTGTGTGCTCGTCGCTGTTGTGCCCAAGCTGTACGGTCTCGGCAAGCGCGGCGATCAACGACAGACCGAGCCCCAGCCCGGGGCTGTCGGGGCGTGGCCCGATGCCGCGGCCCCAATCGCGCACGAGCACCGTCAGGGCCTCGTCTTCCATGCTCGCGGCGATCTCCATCTGGCCCTCGTGGCCGTCGGGATAGGCATGAACCACCACGTTGGCACAGGCCTCGGTGACGGCCAGGCGGATGTCTGAGAGCTTCGGCTCGGGAATGGCGAACGCTTCTCCGAGGCCGCCGAGAGCATGCCGGACTATCGCGATATTCTCAGCTCGCGCAGCGAGCGCGAGCTCCATGTCCGGCGTCATTGCCTCTCCTGGCGGTTTGCCGCGCCGATCCTACGTTGCCGTCTCGCCCATAATGATCCCCGTCGAGGACGGATTTCACACGTCCAACAGGTGTCCACGGGCGATCGCGATGCTACCCTTTCAGGCTCCGCCTCAGGTGCCAACCCCTCATGCCCGAAGGCGCCGCAGCCCACGTGGGCGCGCCGCCGACGGCAGCACTCATATGACTTCGCACACATTGCCATCACAGGCCGCTGGACTCTACGACCCCCGCTATGAGCACGACGCGTGCGGCGTGGGAATGGTCGCGCGCCTGGACAATCTTCCGACCCATGAGGTCGTGACGCGCGCGATCACGGCGCTCGAGAACCTTGAGCACCGCGGGGCATCCGGCGCTGACCCGCTGACGGGCGATGGAGCGGGGATCCTGATGCAGATGCCCGATGAGCTGCTGCGCGCGCTCGTCGACTTCGAGCTTCCCGCGGTGGGGGCCTATGGGGTGATGATGTGCTTCCTGTCGACAGACGCCCAGGCGCGGGAGCGCGCGGAGCTGCTGCTGGAGCAGACGGTTCAGCGCGAGGGTCAGCGTCTGCTCGGCTGGCGCGAGGTTCCGGTGTGCCCGGAGCACACCGGTGCAACCGCCGCGGCCTGCCGCCCCGTCGTCCGGCAGCTGTTCGTCGGCGCGTCCGACGGCCTTGACCAGGATGCCTTCGAGCGCAAGCTGTATGTGATCCGGCGCGTGTGCGAGCAGGCGGTCGCAGCCGGCGATGACGCCACCAAGGGCTTCTATGTCACCTCCAGCTCCTCGCGCACGATCAACTACAAGGGCATGCTGATCTCAAACCAGCTTGCGGCCTTCTATCCCGATCTCAAGGACGAGCGTTGCAAGAGCGCGCTGGCGCTCGTGCACTCGCGCTTCTCCACCAACACCTTCCCCAGCTGGGAGCTTGCCCACCCCTATCGCGTGATCTGCCACAACGGCGAGATCAACACGGTGATGGGCAACGTCAACTGGATGCGCGCCCGCGAGTCCGAGCTTGCCAGCGACCTGTTCGGGGAGGACCTGCCGAAGATCCTGCCCGTCGTCACCCAGGGCAACTCGGACTCCGCGACGTTCGACAACGTGCTCGAGCTGCTGATGCTCGCGGGTCGCTCGCTTCCGCACGCAGTGATGATGATGATCCCCGAGGCCTACCGGGACCGCGACGATCTGCCTGAGGAGCTCAAGAGCTTCTATGCCTTTCACGCCTGCCTGATGGAGCCGTGGGACGGCCCCGCCGCGGTCGCCTTCACCGATGGGCGCGTCGTGGGGGCGACGCTCGACCGCAACGGTCTGCGCCCTGGGCGTTGGGTGCTGACCAAGGACGGTCACGTGGTGCTCGGCTCGGAGTCGGGGCTGCTCGATGTGCCCGCCGATCAGATCGAGCGCCTTGGGCGTCTGCAGCCCGGCAAGCTGTTCCTCGTCGATCTGGAGCAGGGCCGTGTGATCGACGACGGTGAGGTCAAGCACCAGGTGTCCACGAGCAAGCCATACGGCGAGTGGTACGCCCGTAACGCGGTGCGCTTCGCCGAGCTGCCGCCATCGGAGCAGGTAACGCTCTCAGACCAGCCCCTGCGCAGGCGCCAGCGCGCGTTCGGCTACTCCCAGGAGGATCTGCGGGTACTACTCGAGCCGATGGCTCGCGACGCTGCGGAGCCGATCGGCTCGATGGGCAACGACCTCTCGCTCGCGGTGCTCTCAGACCAGGCGCCGCCGCTGTTCTCCTACTTCAAGCAACTGTTCGCCCAGGTCACCAACCCGCCGATCGATCCGATCCGCGAGGAAATCGTGATGAGCCTCGCCACGACGCTCGGCACCGAGCGCAACCTGTTCGACGAGACGCCCGAGCACGCCCACAAGCTGCTGCTCGATCAGCCGATCCTGCTCAACCGCGAGCTCGAGACGCTGCGGCACATCGATCACGACATCTTCTCCTCGCGCACGATCGACATCACCTGGCCGGTCGCCGAGGCCGGAGGAACGCTCGAGGCGGCCGGATCGAGCTTGTCAGACGCGCTCGCGCGCGCGTGCGAGCAGGCGCGCGAAGCAGTCGTCGAAGGGGTCAACATCATCATCCTCTCCGACCGCCTGCTAGGGCCTGCCAGGGCGGCGATCCCCTCACTGCTGGCGGTCTCCTCGGTCCACCATCACCTGGTGCGCGAAGGCACCCGTCTGCGCGCCGGAATCGTGCTCGAGTCCGGGGAGCCGCGCGAGGTCCATCACTTCGCCACGCTGATCGGCTATGGCGCCAGCGCGATCAACCCCTATGTGATGCTCGAGACGCTTGACGAGCTCGTCGCGCAGGGACGGATCGTGCGGAGCGGCCCCGACGGAGCGCCGACGCCGGTGTCCGCCGAGGAAGCGGCATGCAACACCGTCAAGGCGATCGGCAAGGGCCTGCTGAAGACGATCTCGAAGATGGGGATCTCCACGATCCAGTCCTATCGAGGGGCCCAGATCTTCGAGGCCGTGGGCCTCGAGCGCGAGCTGATCGACCGTCACTTCAGCGGCACGGCCTCGCGCATCGGCGGCATCGGCCTGGACGTGCTGGCGGTCGAGGCCCTGGAGCGCCATGCCCGCGCCTATCCGGCGCCGGCCGACGATCTGCTGCCGGTCGGCGGCGTGTATGCATGGCGACGTGACGGCGAGCACCACATGTGGAACCCCGAGACGATCGCGCTCGTGCAGCACGCAGTACGCTCGGCCAACGGCAACGTCAGCGCGGCGCTGGAGGGCGACTCGCAGGCCGGTGCAGAGGTGCGCGACAGCCCCGCCTTCCAGAAGTACCGCGAGTACGCCGCCGCGGTCAACGACGACGCGGCTCGCAAGGCGACGTTGCGCGGCCTGCTGCGGATCGGCGGCGGCAGCGAGTCTGAGCAGGTCGGCATCCCGCTGGAGGGGGTCGAGCCCGCGAAGGAGATCGTGCGGCGCTTCTGCACCGGAGCGATGAGCCTCGGCTCGATCTCGCGTGAGGCGCACGAGACGCTCGCCATCGCGATGAACCGGCTCGGCGGCCGCTCCAACACCGGCGAGGGCGGCGAGGACCCCGACCGGTTCAGCCCCGACCCCAACGGCGACCTTCGGCGGTCCGCGGTCAAGCAGGTGGCCTCCGGGCGCTTCGGGGTGACGATCCACTATCTCGTCAACGCGGATGAGCTGCAGATAAAGATGGCCCAGGGCGCAAAGCCCGGGGAGGGCGGCCAGCTGCCCGGCCACAAGGTGGACGCCTACATCGGCTCGATTCGTCACACCACTCCCGGCGTCGGGTTGATCTCTCCGCCGCCTCACCACGACATCTACTCGATCGAGGATCTGAAGCAGCTGATCTACGACCTGCGCTGCTCCAACCCCGAGGCGCAGGTGTCGGTCAAGCTCGTCTCCGAGGTTGGCGTCGGCACGGTTGCCGCGGGCGTCTCCAAGGCAAACGCCGACCGTGTGCTGATCGCCGGTCACGACGGCGGCACCGGCGCCTCGCCGCTGTCCTCGATCCAGGCGGCCGGCGTGCCGTGGGAGATCGGCCTGGCGGAGACCCAGCAGACGCTGCTGCTCAACGACCTGCGCTCGCGAATCGTGGTGCAGACCGACGGCCAGCTGAAGACCGGCCGCGACGTGGTGATCGCCGCGATGCTCGGCGCGGACGAGATGGGCTTCTCAACGGCCCCCCTGATCGCGACCGGCTGCATCATGATGCGCGCCTGCCACCTGAACACCTGCCCGGTGGGGATCGCCACCCAGGACCCCGAGCTGCGCAAGCGCTTCAAGGGTCGCCCCGAGCATGTCGTGAACTTCTTCTTCTTCGTGGCCGAGGAAGTCCGCGAGATCCTGGCGTCGCTCGGGCTGCGCACGCTCGACGAGGCGATCGGTCGCGTCGATCTGCTCGGCGCCGAGCAGGCGATCGAGCATTGGAAGGCCCGTGGCGTGGACCTCACTCACATACTCGCCCACATCGAGCTGCCCGTGGACGCTCCTCGTCATCGTGTCAAGCCACCGCCGGCGGTGCTCGAGGACGCTCTCGACTGGGAGCTCGTGAAGCGCTCACAGGCGGTCATCGAGGCAGGCGGCGCGCCCGCCGCAGGCAGTCCCGACGGCGACCTCCTCTCCGAGGAGCGCCACGCGCGTGTGGAGATCGAGCTGCCGATCCGCAACGTCAACCGCTGCGTCGGCGGCATCCTCTCCAGCCATATCGCCCGTGCCCGCGGCGCACAGGGACTGCCGCCCGACTCGATCCTGGTGCGCCTGCGCGGCTCGGCCGGGCAGAGCTTCGGCGGTTGGCTGGCGCCCGGCGTCACCTTCGAGCTCGAGGGCGACACCAACGACTACACCGGCAAGGGACTCTCCGGGGGCGTCGTCTCGGTGCGCCCGCCACGCGATGTCGGCGAGCACTTCGTCGCACAGGAGAACGTGATCGTGGGCAACACGGTGCTCTACGGGGCCACCGCTGGACGCGCCTTCTTCAGGGGCCTCGCGGGCGAGCGCTTCGCCGTGCGCAACTCCGGCGCCTGGGCGGTGGTCGAGGGGGTGGGCGATCACGGTTGCGAGTACATGACGGGCGGACGGGTGGTGGTGCTTGGTCCCACCGGACGAAACTTCGCTGCCGGCATGAGCGGCGGGATCGCCTATGTGCTCGATGAGAGTGGTGAGTTCCCGGCTCGCTGCAACATGGGCATGGTCGGCTTTGACGAGCTCTCCGAGGCCGACGCGATCGAGCTGCGGGCAATGATCGAGGAGCACGCCCAGCGCACCGACTCTCCGGTTGCGCAGGGGGTGCTCGATCGCTTCGAGCAGCTGCTCGAAGCAGGGGCGTTCGTGAAGGTCATGCCGCACGACTACAAGCGGGTGCTGCGCGAACTGGCCGAGCAGGAAACCGCGCTCGCGGCGGCCCAGGCCAGCGGGAACGGCGGCGCTCACGCACAGTCGCTCGACGTGTTGGGGACTTCCGGTGCCCAGCCCGAACCCGAGGAGGAGGCGGTCTGATGGGCAAGCTCGGCGGATTCCTGCAGATCGAGCGTCACGGGCTGAACTACCGCGACCCGCGCGAGCGCGCGCACGACTATCGAGAGTTCGTGGTGGAGCGCCCAGTGCAGGAGCTGCGCGACCAGGGGGCGCGCTGCATGGAATGCGGAGTGCCGTTCTGCCACAACGGCTGCCCGCTCGGAAACCTGATCCCGGATTGGAACGACCTCGTCTACCGCGACCGCTGGCAGGAGGCCATCGCCCAGCTGCACGCCACCAACAACTTCCCGGAGTTCACCGGTCGCCTGTGCCCCGCCCCATGTGAGGCGGCCTGCGTGCTCGAGATCCGCGAGGGCGACTCGGTGACGATCAAGCAGATCGAGCTGGCCATCATCGACAGGGCCTTCCGCGAGGGCTGGGTGATACCCGAGCCGCCTCGCCATGAGAGCGGCCAGCAGGTTGCGGTCGTGGGCTCCGGCCCGGCGGGCATGGCGGCCGCTCAGCAGCTGCGCCGCGCCGGCCATGGCGTCACGCTTTACGAGCGCGACGAGTCCGCCGGTGGGCTCGTTCGCTTCGGCGTACCGGACTTCAAGATCGAGAAGACTGTCGTTCAACGGCGTGTCGAGCAACTGCTCGCCGAGGGCGTGGAGCTGCGCTGCGGCGTCGACGTCGGCGTCGATGTGACCGTGGCCGAGCTGCGCGAGCGCTTCGACGCGGTGGTGCTGGCCACAGGCTCGCGTGTCCCGCGCGACCTGCCGGCGCCCGGACGCGAGCTCGGGGGGATCCACTTCGCGATGGACTACCTCTATCAGCGCAATCGATTCGTGGCACGCGAGCACGGCCCTGCCCCGACCGCTGCGCAACCGTCGATCGGCGAGCCGATCAGCGCCGCCGGAAAGCACGTGGTGGTGATCGGCGGAGGCGACACGGGCGCTGACTGTGTGGGCAACTCGCTGCGCGAGGGCGCCGCCTCGATCGTGCAGCTCGAGCTTCTGCCCGAGCCGCCTGTCCAACGTCCCGACGAGCGCACCCCGTGGCCGGAGTGGCCGCTGAAGTACCGCCTCTCCTACGCGATGGAGGAGGCCCGGACGGAGGCGGTCGGCGAGCAGGACTACTCGATCACCACCACCCACTTCTCCGCTGACGAGCACGGCAACGTCGCGGCGCTGCACATCGCGAGCGCCGAGCCGGCGCCCCCGTTTGCGCCCCTACCCGGCACCGAGCGCGAGCTTCCGGCCCAGCTGGTGCTGCTGGCGATGGGCTTCCTGCACCCCGAGCAGCCGCTGCTCGACCAGCTCGGCGTCGAGAAGGACCCGCGCGGCAACGTGAAGGCCCACAAGCCCTACACGACCTCGGTCGACGGCGTGTTCGCCGCCGGCGATGCCCGTCGCGGGCAGTCCCTGATCGTGTGGGCCATCAACGAGGGACGCCAGTGCGCGCGGATGGTGGATCGATACCTGGCCGGCATGCGTGACGGCTCGCTCAACGGAGGCGCGGCCAGAGACGATGGTGTGGCGGGTCACGCAGATGCGGACGAAGGCCCCGAGGGCCCGCCGCGGCACGTTGGGCCGGGCGTGCCCGCCGGTTAGGCGACCAGGCCGAGGCGGCGTGCCACAGGCAATGGTAGACTTCTGCCATGGTCACTACCATCGATTCTGCCGGTAGGATCGTCGTTCCCAAGCGGCTGCGCGAAGAGCTTGGCTTCAAGCCTGGGCAGCAGCTTGAGTTGAGTGCGATCGATGGACGTCTCGAGATCGAGCATCCGATCACGCCGATGCGCCTCGAGCGGCGTCACGGGCGACTGGTGGCGGTCACAGATCGCGAGATGCCCACGCTCACGACTGAGATGGTGCGCGAGACGCTTGAACAGGGTCGTCGTTGACGCCAGACAGCAGCGTGGTCATCGCTGCTTTCGCGAGCTGGAACGAGCACCACGATGTTGCGGTGCAGGCGCTTGGCGAGGTGCGAGACCTCGTGGGACATGTAGAGCTCGAGGCATATTCCGTCTTGACGCGTCTGCCTGAGCCGTTGCGGGCCGAGCCGTCCCTGGTGGCGCGGTACCTCCGCGAGGATTTTTCCGGCGAGCGCCTTCTCCTCACCGAGCCCATACAACGTGCCCTGATTGGGAAGCTCGCCGGTCTGTCCATTTCCGGCGGCGCCGTCTATGACGCTCTTGTGGCCACCATCGCCGATCACCACGGTCGCCGCTTGCTCAGC
>DATHPT010000156.1:0-5837 GCA_035483615.1 Solirubrobacteraceae bacterium
CCTCGAGCAGGCCGGCGGTGACCTTGAAGGCTCCGCCGAACACGCCGATGTCCTCGCCGAGCAGGATCACGCTCTCGTCACGCTCCATCTCCTCGCGCAGAGCGAGTTTGAGGGCGTCGCGGTAGCGCATCTCGGTCATCCGGGGATCCCCAGATCTGCTCGCGGGAGCAGGCGTGCCCGGGCGTGGCTGGTCATGGCGCGGTCCTGACCCCGCCGTGGTACTGCCCATGGGACTGCCGGTCGATCACATAGACGTCGTCATAGAGCGAGTCGGCGTCTGGGAACGGCGAGCTCTCGGCGAACTGGACGGCCTCCTCGACGCGCTCGATCGCATCGCGGTCGATCTGCTCACGCTGCTCGGCGGTGAGGATGCCCTCGCGCTCGAGCAAATCGCCGAAGATCGGGATCGGGTCGCGCTCGCGCCACTCGGCGACCTCCTCCTTGGAGCGGTAGTCCTCGGGGTCGGCCATCGAGTGGCCGCGGAAGCGGTAGGTGATGGCCTCCACCAGCAGTGGCCGATGATCCTTGCGCACACGCTCAAGCGCCTCTGTGAGGACGGCGTGGGTGTCGAGGATGTCCATGCCGTCGCAGCGCATGCCGGGCACGCCAAGCGACTCGCCCTTGCGCTGTAGGTCGGTGACGGCGGAGTGGCGGCTGAGCGAGGTGCCCATGCCGAACTGGTTGTTGACCACCATGAACACCACCGGCAGACGCCATAGGGCCGCCAGGTTCAGGGTCTCGCCGAAGGTTCCCTGGTTGGAGGCGCCGTCGCCGAACGTGCAGAGTGTGACCTCATCCGAGCCCCGCTGGTCGCACGCCAAGGCGATCCCGGCGGCGATCGGGAGGTTGCCGCCGACGATTCCGTAGCCGCCCATGAAGCGCCGGGCGCCGTCGAACATGTGCATCGAGCCGCCGTGCCCTTTCGAGCAGCCGTCGACTCGCCCGAACAGCTCGGCCATCACTCGCTCCGGAGGGGTTCCGCGCGCGAGCGCGTCGCCATGGGAGCGATAGGTGGAGACCAGGTAGTCATCCTCGCGCAGTGCGCGGGCGCTGCCCACGATCGTGGCCTCCTCGCCGATCGACAGATGCAGGAAGCCGCCGATCTTCGCGCGTGCGTACATCTCGCCGGCGCGCTCCTCGAAGCGGCGGATGAGCACCATCGCCGCAAGCCACTCGCGCGCCACCTCGGGCTCCCCCCAAGGCTGGGTACGGGCGGGCAGGGAAGGCGTCATCAGGCCTCCACGGTACTCCAGCGCGCGAGGAAGTCCTCGCGCTCCATCCGCCCCAGGTCCTCGCGCAGCTCGCGGGCGCGGCGGGAGGCGGTGTGGGGTGGGCAGTCCCAGAAGAACACGACCTCGCCGCCGTCGATCTCCACCACCTCGATGTGATCCACGCGGCTGGGGCTGGCGAGGAACGCGGGCGCCAGGCCACCACGGCGCACGATCAGGCGAAAGCAGCGCCCCGCCTTCATCGGACAGGCGCGCCTGCGTAGGCGGCGGCCTCCTGGAGAGAGCGCTCGCCGTGGAACACGCGCTCCCCGACGCGTACAGCGGGCACGTCGCTCACGCCCAGGGCAGCCGCGGTCGCCGTGGCAGCCGACAGCTGCTCGGTCGTAGAGCGCAGCTCCGCGCCCTTCAGAACGGCAGCGGGATGCATCTCGCAGGCGGCGGCCGCGATCAGCACGTTGTCGGGCGCGTCGAGCGGGCGTCCGCCGGCGAATGCCTGACGAAAGGCGGCTTGCGCGAAGGGCACGGCGCGCCCGATCGACTTCGCATAGGTGGCCGCCAGCATCGCAAAGGAGCTGTCGAACGGAAACGGCTCTGGCCAGCGCAGCTCCTGCAGATCCAGCTCGGCTGCTCGTCGCTCCAGCTCCAGGCGAAAGATCTCCTCGTCGTCACGGCAGCGGAACGCCTCGAAGGACTCCCCATCGGGCAGCTCCCGGGCAAGCACGGGCTGCCACTCGCAAGCGACGGGCATCGCGTGCAGGATGCGCTCGGCGGCCAGGTAGGCCAGAGGTGAGGCGAGGTCGAAGTAGAAGGCAGGGTCCGGCTCGGGCATCGCCCTCGAGGTTAATGCTCAGCCGTGTATCAGCCAGCCGTCAGCTGCTCGACCAGCCTCCATCACGGCCTCCGACAAGGTGGGGTGGCCGTGCACGATGCGCGCGACCTCGGCGAAGCCGCCCTCGAGGGCACGCACGTTGACGAGCTCCTGGATCAGCTCGGTGGCGCGCGCGCCGACGATGTGCCCGCCCAGCAGCTCGCCGTACTTGGACTCGCCGACGAGCTTCACGAGGCCGGTGCGGTCGCCGTAGACGGTGCCACCGCCGACGGCGCCGTAGGGGACCTTGCCGACCACGACGTCATAGCCCTGCTCGCGTGCCTGCTCCTCGGTGAGCCCGAAGGAGCCGACGTTGGGAGTGCAGAAGGTGGCGCGCGGGATGTCCACGTAGGAGAGCGGGTGGGTCGGCAGGCCGGCGCTGTCCTCGGCGGCGATGATGCCCTCGTCGGAGGCCTTGTGGGCGAGGGCGGGACCGTGCACGAGATCTCCGATCGCGTAGACGCCGGCCGCGCTGGTGCGCTGGCAGCCGTCGACACGGACCAGGCCGTGCTCGTCGAGCTCGACGCCGGCGTCGGCCAGTCCCAGGGCCTGCACGTCGGGTGCGCGGCCTGCGCAGATCACGAGGTAGTCGACCTCCGCCGACTCCGATCCGTAGTTGAAGCTGACGCTGGTGGCGCCGGTGCTCACACCCTCGACGGGTGTGCCGGTGAAGATCTTGATCCCCTGACGCTTGAGCCCCCGTTCGGCCAGACGGGAGATGTCCGGGTCCTCGGTTGGGAGCAGGCGGTCAAGGACCTCGAACAGCATCACCTCGCTGCCAAGCCGGGCAAAGCCCGAGGCGATCTCGGCCCCGGAGGCGCCGGCGCCGACGACGGTCAGGCGCGCGGGCAGCTCGGGCAAAGCCCAGGCCTCCTCGGTGCCGATCACGCGCTCGCTGAACTCCACGCCGGGAATCGCGCGCTTGGAGGAGCCGGTGGCGAGGATCACGGTTGCCGCGACGAGCTCGCGCTCGCCCACATGGACGCGGACGCCCTCGCCGGCGCTGCCGTTGCCGGCGCCGCTCTGGCGTGCGAGTGTGGCCTCGCCCTCGATCAGGTCGATCGAGTTCTTCTTGAACAGGCCCGCCACCCCACCGGTGAGCGTGGAGACGACCTTCTCACGTCGCCCCTGGACAGCCGGGTAGTCGACCTCCACGCCGCTCACGCTGAGGCCGTAGTCGCCGGCCTCGCGGATCTCTGAGAGCAGATCGGCCGAGCGCAGAACAGCCTTGGCCGGGATGCAGGCGTAGTTGAGGCAGCGTCCTCCTACCTTGTCCTTCTCGACGACCGCTGTCTTCTTGCCGAGCTGGGCGGCCCGGATCGCGGCGACGTAGCCGCCGGGGCCGGAGCCGATCACGATGCAGTCGTAGCTTGTCTCAGCCATACGGGCGCGAGCCTATCGCACGGCCGGCCAGGAGCCGGGCTGACGTCCCGAACAACCCGTCGTGGGTCTAGTCGGAGCCGGCTGCGCGGGTATCCAGCTCACGCTCCCCGGCCTGGATGCGGCCCATGACCCGCACGAGCTTCCAGAACAGCCATCCGGCAAGTCCGATGCTGAGCGTGCACAGCCCTGCCGCGAGCAGCGTCTCGGCGACGATCAGCGCGAGCGAGGTGACGATGATCTGGAAGGCGAGCAGGGCCTCGAAGGCGAGCACGGCCCAGTAGCGCTTCCGGTACATGTTCCATGCCACGAGCAACAGCACGGCAGCGAGGAACAGGCCGCCGGGCAGCGAGCCTCCGTGGCGCGAGAGGTCGTGGACGGTTACCGCGCTCAGGAGGACCCCGAGCGCGAGGACTGCTGCAACCGCAACCGCCACGAGCAGAGCGACAGGGCGCTCACTCTTTGCCAGAGGGGCCAGGGGTGGGCGATCCCGCTGGCGGCGGTCGCCGATCCCATCGCCAAGGTTCGGGCTAGCGTTCATCGATATGCACCCTAGGGACAGCATATCCATCGCGAGGTGGTCTGACGCATCGCGAGGTGGTCTGACGAGGCCCGGGATCCCGGGCCTCGTCAGAGACGTTTATCTCAGCTTTTCAGTTCGAATTTGAGTTCGATTTCGTTGGCCGCGTTGCCATATAAAAGCTGGTATTCACCTTTTTCACCCGCTTTGTTGGAGGTGATCGCGATTTCGCATTCGGCTCCGCCTGCGAGGGCTTCCCCACAGGGTTTCGCCCCAACTGCCGCGAGGGTGAAGTTGGCATTGTTGACCGACACCACGCCGGGTATGTCCATGACTCCGTTCAGATACTGCCTTCTCAGCGCTCCGGGGTTCCTCAGGATCAGGTTCTGGGTTTTTTCACCGGCCTGAAAGACGAAAGGTTTCCCTGGGCCGACCGGTTTGGGTGGTTTTGTGGCTCCCCCCGTCACATTGTTGTCCGCCCTGAGCAGTTTGCCGGCTGGGTTTTCCTCGAGGTCGACGCCGGTGACTCTCCCGGTGCCAGTACCGCCCAGCGAGCAGTTTCCGTGAGCCGAGCTTGAATCGAATGCGAGATCGACTCCGCCGGTAACGTCTTCGACGCCGGTGGTGGTTTCGCCTGTGCATTCGTCTTTGACTTTGACTCCCAGGATGGTGCATTCCACACTCCAGCCAGGAGCGCCGGCGCCGCTGTTTGAGATCTTGAGTCTGGGTTTACCTTCCACTTCTTCAAGCTGCGAGGCCCACGGAAGATGAACCGCTTTTGCGGTTATCGTTCCGCTGCACTGTTTGACGTTTTTACATGCGGTCGCCGAGATTGTTGTGACTTCTCCTTTGCCCTGCGCCCGTACGCTTCCTTCGTCGGTGATGCTGCACTGCACGGAGACGGACCCGACGATCGTGCTCGTGTCTTCGAAGGTTATCCCGCCGACGTCTTTCGATTTGACCGCCACGCTTTCCGACACTTCGGTTTCACCGACCGACCATGCCGGCCCTTCAAATGCCGCTGCGGCGGTTGCGGTGAAGGCCGCGGCACAGAGTATCGCCGCCGCTGTAAGGCCCATCGACTTCAGGTGCATCTGGATCCTCCTTTTCGCGCGGACCCGAGGATGCAGGGTCCAGAGGTCCGCCTGGGTTGGTTGCTCCGATCGAACCTCCCGTATGTCCGCTGAGGGAGATCGGGTCTAGAGGGCATACCAAACGTGAGGTCGGAAATCAAAAGGGCATTCAAAGACAGGGCGGCATTCGAAAGACAGAACAAATGCGGGGTCGCGAAATGGCTCGACGAGGCTCGCTGGGGCTTGCGGGAGCGGTGGCGGGCTTTGCGCTCTGAGCAGCTTGTGGCTGTTCAGGACGGCCCATTGCCGTTGAGCAATGGACGCAGCTCGAGTGCCGCCCGCAGCGTGAGCGCCGCGCGCTCGGGCTCGGAGGCGTCACAGATGGCGCGCAGAACACACACACGCGCGGCGCCCGCGTCGAGCACGGTGATGATGTTCTCGCTGTCGATCCCCCCGATCGCGAAGAACGGCACCCGGGCGTGGGCTGAGGCGTAGCTGACGAGCTCGGGGCCGACGGCGGGGCGCCCGAGCTTGGTGGGGGTGGCGTGGACGGGACCGACGCCGATGTAGTCGACATAGGGCGTCCCGTCGGGGGCGAGGGGAACGGCGGCGTCGATCTCTCGGGGCGCATGGGTGGAGAGCCCGATCAGCATGTCGGGGCCGACGATCTCGCGGGCACGGGCCACCGGCATGTCCTGCTGGCCGACATGAACGCCGTCGACGCGCGCCTTCGCCGCGATGTCGGGCCGGTCGTTGAGGATGAACAG
>DATHPT010000157.1:0-3355 GCA_035483615.1 Solirubrobacteraceae bacterium
AAGCATGATCGACACCAACTTCGAAAATGTCTTTAACGCAAACGCATACAATTGCACACGTGGTGGGGCAAAAGAAGGATTAATCGAAGGTCTGGTATTAATGGAAACTACTAACGGCTTAGCGTTCTCCGTCAGTTAGTCATTGTCCCCGTACCCCTGTCTGCCGGGGGTACGGGGATCCCTACCTGAGCATGGAGACCAGAGCTCAAGCCGTTGTCCCTCGGGCTCATGAGACCTGGAAGACGGTGTTGCGAATCCACGAGCGGAATTACCGCCCGTCGACCACACAGCAGCCCCGCAGCGCGTCGCTACTGATGACCCAAGCTAATTAGAGCACCAGCGTGGCGCCGTAGCGCCGCAGCCAGTTCCGCTGCTCGCGCCAGCCGGGGAAGCGACCCCCGACGAGCGCCCAAAAGCGGGGCGAGTGGTCGCGGATCTCGAGGTGGCAGACCTCGTGCCAGACCACATAGTCGAGCACCGGCTCGGGAGCGAGCAGCAGACGCCAGTTGAAGCTCATGGCGCCCTTGGCCGAGCAGGACGCCCAGCGCGTGCTCTGCCCCCGGATCGACAGACCGCTGTAGGAGGACCCGACCTCGGCCACCGCCGCGTCAAGGCGCGCGGCGACCTCTGCTCGAGCGAGCCGGCGATACAGGCGCTCCACCGCCGGCCGATGGTCCCCCCCGGGAACGAACAGCTTCTCCCCATCACGGTGGGCACGCGTGCGCCCCGGCTGGGGGACCAGCACGAGCGAGGTGCCTAGATAGGGGACCGTCCCCGCCCGCTCGGCGACGCGTGCGAGCGCCTGGCGTCCCTCAGAGAGGCGCCGCTCGATCCAGGGAGCGAGCTCGCGCACGGCGGCCGCGGCCGCGCGCTCGGGGGCATGGGCGGGCAGCACGACCTCGACGCTTGTGTGGGCGCGCACGTTGACGCGCACTCGCCTCGCGCGGGTAGAGCGGCGCACCGTGTACTCAATGCCCTCATGGGTGCTCACGCCGCTGAGGGTAGGGGTTGGGGCGGGTGGATAATGGGCTCTGTCATGGCTCGCTCGATCGTAAAGCTGCCCCGCGAGGTGCGCAGCCCCTACCAGGTGTTCCTCAACGGGGTGCCCCAGCGCGAGGGCGTGGACTTCCAGGCGAAGGGCAGCACGCTGATGTTCGACCGCGAGCTGCGCAAGGACCGGATCTCAAAGCGCCGCTGGCTGTTGGGAGCGTGGGGCGTGGGCACCTACAAACAGGACGACTCCGTGGACGTGCGCTATGAGGCCGCCGACGGCTCGCCACGGGTGGCCGAGGCGCTGGACATCGAAACGGCGTAGCGGCGCTAGCGGTCTCGGGGCGCCACCGCCAGCTCTGCCGTCCGCTCGCCAGAGGACGCCTTGGCCCAGGGCCGGGCGAGCTTCAGCGCACCGAGGATCGCGCGGGTGGCGGGCGAGCGGTTGAGCGTGTAGAAGTGGATGCCAGGCGCCCCGGCGGCCAGCAGCTCGGCGCACTGCAGGGTGGCGTGGGCCACGCCGAAGTCGATCACCGCCTCGGGCTGGTCCTCGCGCGCGTGCAGCTCACGGTGCAGGCCCGCAGGGATCGTGGCGCCGCACATCCTGGTCATGCGCTCGAGCTGGCCGATCTGGGTGATGGGGAGGATCCCAGGGATGATCGGCACGTCGATCCCGACGGCGCGGGCGCGGGCGACGAAGTCGAAGTAGAGCGCGTTGTCGAAGAACAGCTGGGTGATGAGGAAGTCGACTCCCCCCGAGACCTTCTCTGCCAGATACTCGATGTCGGCCTGCGGGGAGACCGCGTGGATGTGGGTCTCCGGGAAGCAGGCGGCGCCAACCGCGAAGGGATAGTCGGCCTTGATCAGGTCGACCAGCTCGCGTGAGAACTCAAGGCCCCCCTCGGTCTTCACCCAGGCCTCCTCGCCCGCGGGCGGGTCCCCACGCAGCGCCAGAACGTTGTCGATCCCGGCGGCCTGCATCTCATCCAGGGTGGAGCGCAGCTCGGGCACGGTGGCCCCGACGCAGGTGAAGTGAGCCATGGCCTCCAGCCCGTGCTCGTCCCTGATGCGCTTGACGATCTCGATCGTCTTCGCGCGTGTGGAGCCGCCGGCCCCGTAGGTGACCGACACGAACGAGGGCTCGAGCGTCTGCAGCTCGGCGAGCGCGGCGTACAGGTTCTGCTCTCCCTGTTCGGTCTTGGGGGGAAAGAACTCGAACGAGAAGACCGGCTCTGGCCCGGCAAGCAGCTCATCGATCCGCATTACCAAAGGCTAACACAGCTGTGTCAAGGTTTGGATTGCTCCGGCCCCGAAGGGGCCTACGCGGGGGCGTTCTCGGTGGCGCTCCAGCGCCGAGGGCACCTACCTCGGGGCATTCTCGGTGGCGCTCCAGCGCTCCGGATCGCCGGAGCGCTCGGCCTGGCCGGTCGCCTCCAGGTGGGTGAGCATCGCAAGCGTCTCGCTGAACAGCCAGGGACCGCCATGCGAGGCGAGCTCGTTGCTGAAGATGCGGGGCACGATCTCAAAGGCCGTCAACGGCTCGGGCGTGATCGCGCCGCGCACCTTCTCAAGGCGCTCGGCCACCAGCTCGCGGTTGCCGTCGATGTGGGCGCGCACGTCGGTGAACGTGCGCCCGTGGCCGGGCAGGCACAGGCGTGCGCCGAGGCGTTCGACCACATCCAGCGAGGAGACGAATTCGCCGACCGGATCGGGGGAGTAGCCGAAGTCGAAGAACAAGGAGATGCGCCCGAGCAGGTGGTCGCCGGAGATCATCAGGCGCCGCTCGGGCTGGAACAGGCAGACGTGTGAGGGGGCGTGGCCGGGCGTCTCGTGCACCGTCCAGGGGCCGAGATCGGTGTTGACGATCACGCCCGGCAGCAGCTCGCGGTCGGGGGCGATCACTGCGGAGATGCCGGACTCGTGGTCTTTGCGCTCCTCGGCGAAGCGTCGCAGGGGCCCTTCGGGGACGCCGCTCTGGCGAGCCACCTCGATGCGCCGTTCGAGCGTCGCCTCGGGGTTCTGCTCGCCGATCGACATGTGCTCGTATTTGGGGTGCATCCACAGCTCGCAGCCGGCACGCTCCACGATCGCGGCGGCCTGACCGTAGTGGTCGGAGTGGGCGTGGGTGCACACCACCAGGCGCACGTCCTCCACGGTGAGCCCGCACATCGCGAGCGCCCGCTCCAATTGCGCCATCGAGCCGGGCTCATGGTAACCCGTGTCGAACAGCACCACCCCGTCGCCGGCAGCCACAGCCCAGGCGTTCCCGTGGGGAACACCGGGCCAGGGCAGTGGCAGGCGCAGGCGGAAGACGCCGGGCAGCACCCGCTCCCCTCGCCCGAGCTCGCGTTTTCGAGCCGGCTCG
>DATHPT010000158.1:0-6536 GCA_035483615.1 Solirubrobacteraceae bacterium
GGTGCGGGACGCCAGCCGGCCGGACGGTCCCGGAGGCCCGTCAACCACCGGCAGGAAGTCTGCGTAGCGCCAGATGTTCTGCGGACCGGCCTGGATGCGTCTGCGCAACCCGTCGACGTCCCCGCCGAGGCGGCTGTGGTCGTAGGCGACCTCCAGCGGTCCGAAGCAGCGCTCGCAGACATACAGCGCCTCCAGGGGATACTCACTTGCGCACTCTCGACACTTTAGGTGTGTAACAGCCACGGGGGCCCCTTCCATTTATTCGTCTTTGCCGATGAACCGTGTGGCAAAGACTGGAAGCCCGCCACACATCTCTCTGGAATTGGCACCTGCCGCTTGCGCGGTGGTTGTCGGGGCTTCGTTGGGCCAGGTCCCTCCACCCCTCTGGATGTGTTCAGCTATGCATGGGAAAGTATACGAGGCTCCGCAGCGGAACACAAGACCTTCCAACTCGGGCTTTCCCTGAACGTGCGAGAGCTTTGGTAACGCATCGCGCTCCACGGTGTACGGGCTGCTGTGAGCACCGGCGTAAGTCCCGACGATCGAGCCTCCGCGGAGGCTCCCGAGGTCTTCGAGCCGCTCGCTCCCGCCGCGAAGAAGCGGATGCTGATCATCGTCAATCCGTACGCCACCACGGTCTCAGACCGGCTGCGTCATCTGGTCGTATACGCGCTCCAGGGTCGCTACGAGGTCGACGCGGTCGACACCGAGGCTCGCGGCCACGCGATCGAGCTGTGCCGCGAGGCGGCTCACGAGGGCTATGACGTGGTGGTGGCCTTCGGCGGCGACGGCACCGTCAACGAAGCCGCCAACGGCCTGCGTGGCTCTCCCACCCCGCTCACCTGCCTGCCGGGCGGCTCGGCGAACGTGTACGGGAAGATCCTCGGGATCCCCGGCGAGCTCGTCGACGCCACCGAGCACCTGCTGGGCATGGCCGATGACTGGAGGCCGCGCAAGGTCGATCTCGGCGTCGTCAACGGACGCTGCTTCACGTTCGCATCCGGTCTCGGCCTCGACGCGAGCGTGGTGCAGCGAGTCGACTCCAACCCGCATCTGAAGGCTCGATTCGGCGCCTACTACTTCACCTGGGCCGCGATCAGCACTTTCACGCGGCGCTACATCCTCAAACCGCCCCACCTGACGGTCGAGCTCGCTGGAGAGCGGCACTCCGGCGTCACCGCGATCATCCAGAACGGCTCCCCGTTCACCTACTTCCAGGATCGTCCGATCGAAGTCGCCGACGGTCCCGAGCTCGACTCGGGGACGCTGGAAGCGTGCGTCCTGCACCGGGCACGCCCGTTCGACATGCCATCGATCGCCTATCGAGCGTTCTCCAAGCGCGCCCGGGTGGTGCGCCATCGCCAGGTCACCGGACTGGCCGAGACTGCCGAGCTGACAGTCCGCTCGAGCGACGGCGAGCCGCTGCCGTTGCAGGTTGACGGCGACTACCTCGGCGATGTCACCGAGGCAAGCTATTCGGTGCTGCCGGGCGAGCTGAGCGTCGTCTCCTGACCCAGCCGGGAGGCTGCTGCATCTCGCCGAACGCGGGCCGGCCACAGTGTGCGCTCGCGGTGGGACCTTCCGCTACCCGGCTCCCCCTGGGGTCACGCGGTAGGCGTCGAACACGGCCTCGGTGTTGCGCAGACGCGAGATCGCGCCCTTCAGGCTCTGGGTGTCGGCGAGCTCGACCACGAAGCGGTTCTTGACCATCGGTGGGCTCGACAGGCAACGCGCTTCGAGGATGTTCGCCCCCGACTCTGAGAACGCTCGTGAAAGATCCTCGAGCAGGCGATGGCGATCCCAGGCGTCGATGTGGATTTCCACGACGAACGAGGTCTCCTGGTCTCCCTCCCAGTTCACCTCGGTGAAGCGTTCGGGATTGCGCTGCAGCATCCTCGCGTTCGGACAGTCCTTGCGGTGGATCGTGATACCGCGACCGAGGGAGATGTAGCCCAAGATCGGATCGCCCGGCACCGGCCGGCAGCACTTGGCCAGGCGCAGCATCACGTCCTCAACACCGTCCACCTTGATCCCGTACTGCCCCGAGGAGCTCGTCGGGCGCTGCCGCGGGCGACCGACCTTCAGCAGGTCGGTGGCGGCGCTGTCGCCGTCGGCGGCCTCACCCTGCTTGAGGCGCTGCAGGACCTTGTTGACGACCACCTTCGGTGAGATCTTGGCCGCCCCCAGCGCGATGTAGAAATCGTCGGCCTTGCGGTAGCCCATCTCACGGATCACGTCCGCAAGCAGAGCCGAGCCGGTGATCTTCTGCGCCGGTAGACCCTGCTTCTTGAGGTGCTCCTGCAGCAGCTCGCGGCCCGTGTGCTCGGTGCCCTCGCGCGACTCGGCCTTGAACCACTGCTTGATCTTGTTGCGCGCCCTCGTCGTCTTGACCATCGCCAACCAGTCGCGGGAGGGTCCGCGCTCACGCTTGGCGGTCAGGATCTCCACGATGTCGCCCGAGCGCAGCTCGTAGTGCAGCGGCACGATCTTGCCGTTCACGCGCGCCCCCACACAGCGGTGACCGATCTCGGTGTGCACCTCATAGGCGAAGTCCAGGGGCGTGGCTCCCGCCGCCAGCGACTTGACCTCGCCCTTCGGTGTGAACACGTAGACCTCGTCCTCGAACAGGTCGATCCGCAGGCTCTCCATGAACTCCTTCGGGTCTGACATCTCCTTCTGCCAGTCGAGCATCGAGCGCAGCCACTTCATCTTCGCGTCGCCGTCGAGACTGCTCGGGTCCCCCTTGGACTGCGGGCGCTGCTTGTACATCCAGTGCGCCGCCACGCCGAACTCGGCCATCTCGTGCATGTCGTTCGTGCGGATCTGAATCTCCAACGGACGCCCCTCGGGCCCGATCACAGTCGTGTGCAGTGACTGGTACATGTTGAACTTGGGCATCGCGATGAAGTCCTTGAAGCGCCCGGGCAGCGGCTTCCACAGCGAATGGATCACGCCGATCGCCCCATAGCAGTCCTTCACCGAATCGACGATCACGCGCATTGCCGTGAGGTCATAGATCTCGTTGAACTCGCGACCCTTCTTGGTCATCTTCGAATAGATCGAGTAGAAGTGCTTGGCCCGCCCCGCGATCTGCGCGGCGATCCCGAGCGTTTGCAGCTCCGCCGCGAGATAGGCGCCGGCCTCGGCCACATAGCGCTCGCGATCCTCGCGCTGCTGGGAGACAAGCTCCTTGATCTCGCGGTACTTACGAGGGTGGAGGGTCGCGAAAGCGAGATCCTCGAGCTCCCACTTGATCGCGTGGATTCCGAGCCGATGGGCGATCGGGGCGTATATCTCAAGCGTCTCGCGTGACTTCTCGAGCTGCTTCTGCTTGGGCATCGCATCGATCGTGCGCATGTTGTGCAGCCGGTCGGCGAGCTTGATCAGGATGACCCGCACATCGCTTGCCATCGCCACCATCATCTTGCGGTAGTTCTCGGCCTGCGCCTCGTCGCGGGACTGGAATGTGATCCCGGTCAGCTTGGTGACGCCGTCGACGATTCCGGCGATCTCCTCGCCGAAGCGCTCGCGCACCTCTCCGATCGAAGCGGAGGTGTCCTCGACCGTGTCGTGCAGGAGAGCCGCGCACAGGGTCTCGGTGTCGAGCCGCATACCCGCGCAGATCCGAGCGACGCCAACCGGGTGCACGATGAAGTCCTCGCCCGACTTGCGCCGCTGAGCGGCATGGTGCTCGCAGGCGAACACGAACGCGTCTTCGACGCGCTCACGGTCGATCTCCACGACCGCGTCGGCGGCGTGCTCTGAGACGATCGCGAACAGATCGTCGAGCAGCCGCCGCTCGAGCTCGCTCAGCTCAGAGCGACGCCCCCGGGGCGCGAGCGCCGGGCGGGGCGCCTCGTCGATCGAGCTGTGACTGATCTCGGCCATGCCTAAAGCGTAGCCTCCCGCAACGATGTCGAGGCGCCACCGGGCGAAAATCGACTCTCAGCGGGACCGGGGCGGCTCAGAACAGGACGAGCTCGCCTGCCGGTGACTGCACTGAGGAGGGTTGCGAAACGAGCTCGATGGGCTCGTCTTCGGGCTCGATCTGCGCCGGTTGAGCCTGCTGCACGTGGCGCAACACCAGACGCGGCTCGCTGACTCCCTTCCACTCGTTGACCTCGAGCGCAAATGTGGCATCCACAGGCTGCTCCTCGCCGACTCCGAGCTTCCCGTCATTGCCGAACGCGACAGCGCGCGCGTGCACACCCTCGGATTCGAGCGTAAAGCGTGCGTGCTTGCCTTCGCCCATCGGACGAACGTCGCGCAGCACCGCATCCCTGATCATCAGCGACACCGCAGGATTGCCCCTTCCAAACGGGGCGAGCGCCGCGAGCTCCTCCGCCAGATCCATCCCGAGATCCCCGCCGCCCACGACGGCATCCACCCGCTCGCGTGCGATCAGGTCCTCGGGCGCGAGCGTCTGTGAGGCGTGCACGTTCAGAGCGGTGGCGAACGCCCCCACCGCGTCGCACTCGAGCTCGACTCCCGCGGCCGCGCTGTGGCCTCCATAGCGCACCAGGTGCTCCGCGCAGGCTGTGAGACCCCCGAGCAAGTCATACCTCTCGATGCTGCGCCCGGAGCCGCGCGCCCGTTCACCGTCGAGGGCAAGCAACACCACCGGGCGTCGGTGGCGCTCGACCAGGCGTGAGGCGACGATCCCGATCACGCCGGGATGCCACGTCTCCCCCGCAAGGACGTATGCCGACCGACCACCCTCCTCCTCCAGCTCGGCGATCTGTGCTTCGGCTTGCAGGCGGATCGTCAGCTCGGTGTGCCTGCGCTCGCTGTTGGCGCTGTCGAGCTCCTGGGCGATCTGGGCGGCGCGCATCGAGTCTTCTGTGAGGATCAGCTCGAGCGCCGCGTCGGCTCGGTACAGGCGCCCCGCCGCATTGATGCGAGGAGCGAGCCCGAACCCGACGGCACGCTCGTTCACCTTGCCAGGATCCACACGCGCGACCGCCATCAACGCGCGCAGCCCCGGCTTGGTGGTGCCGGTAAGCGCGCGCAGCCCCCGACGCACGAGACTGCGGTTCTCGTCCACGAGCGGAACGACATCGGCGATCGTCGCGAGCGCCACCAGATCGAGATCGTCCTCGGCCTCATCCGGGTCGCGCCCGGCGAGCAGCAGCGTCGCCTGGGCCAGCTTGTGCGCCACAGCTGTCGCGCACAGCTCGGGGCACGCGTACCCGCACAGCCCGGGGTGAACGATCGGGGCGTCTGGCAGGGCTCCGTCCGGGCGCGGCCGATGGTGATCGCTGACGATCACCTGCATCCCCAGGGATCGGGCGAGCGCGACCTCCTCGACGGCGGTGATCCCGCAGTCGACGGTGACCAGCAGCTCCGTGCCTCGCTGCGCCAGCCCCCGCACGGTGGCGGCGCTCAGCCCGTAGCCGTCCTCGGCACGGTCGGGCAGGTACCAGTCGACGCGGGCGCCCAGCTTTCGCAGGGTGCGCACCAGCACCGCGGTCGAGCACACCCCGTCCACGTCGTAGTCGCCGTGGATCGTGATCTGAGCGCCGGCTTCCGCGCGCTCGAGGAGCAACCTCGCCGCGTCCTGCAGGCCCACGAACGAGTCCAGCGCGTGGCGCTCGTCGGCCGCTAGGAAGGCTCGCGCGTCACCGGGATCTCCATAGCCACGCCGCACCAGTACCTGGGCGATCGCGCCGCTCACTCCAAGCTGCTCGACCAGGCGCGCGACATCGTCGGGACTGCAGTCGGATATCTCGAAGCTGACCATCCCAGCCACCCTACGGGGCCGACTAGACGGAAAAGCGCAAAGCGGATCGAGCCTGCCCTCGCCGAAGCTCAGGCGCGGAGTTCTTCGACCGGCGTCTTCTCGCGGCGGATTCCCTCGAAATAGACCACCGCTATGCCGATCAGCGCACCCGGGACCGCGTACAGGACAACTGCGATGTCGGTCGCTCTGATGCCTGGGACTTCAAATGAGGACGTCTTGATCCCATAGATCAGGAACCCACAGATCACGGCGCCGAGCAGCGAGCCGATGAAGGCCCCCACGATCCCGCCCCAGAAACGATCGGGCAGGAAGATCGTGAAATGCCAGATCGACAGACCCATCATCACCCAGCCAAGCATGCCCATCAGCGGCTCCTCCCGTGGATAGGACGGAAAGCTCGTGTACTTGCGCAAAGCGTCATCAGCGCGACCTTCCGTGCCTGCGATTTCGCGGACGTCGCGACCTGCCGCGCTGAGCAGGCTGATCCTTGAGGACCAGATCCTCCGGCGTCAGATCCGCCGCCGGGTCGCGTGGTGAGGGTGCGCTCTCGACGTCCTCGACGACGGGCTCCGGCCGTTGCTTTGCCTCGGCCTTCGGTGCGCGCGTACGGCGGGGACGCACGTCTGTGGAAGTGCGTCCCGTCTGCTGCTCTGCGAGCTCCGGGCCGATCTCGCGCACGAGCTGCTCGAACTCGTCCTGGGAGAGCTGCTCGCCGGCCTCCTCTCCGTTGGTCCCCGGGCCGCGCTTGGAGCGCTTGGTCTTCTTCGCGGGCTCCACGTCGATCGGGCCCTCGCCG
>DATHPT010000159.1:0-4169 GCA_035483615.1 Solirubrobacteraceae bacterium
GCTCGCGGGCCTTTGGCTTGTGCTGACGCTGTCTGGGCTGGGGCAGGCGATCGCGCTGGCGGCGCTGCTCGCGATCACCGTCTATGGCGAGCTGCGATCGATCACCAGGCTCGTGGAGCGACTGCCGCTGCTGCGCGAACTAGACTCCTGGGGCAGGCCATGATGAGCTCTCCCCACTCCGACCGTCACGCACAGGCTCCGGCCAAGACCCGGTTCATCTTCGTGACCGGCGGCGTGGTGTCCTCGCTGGGGAAGGGAATCGCCGCCGCCTCGATCGGGAGGCTGCTCGTCGCCCGCGGGATGACGGTTGGGCTGCAGAAGTTCGACCCGTACATAAACGTCGACCCCGGCACGATGTCGCCCTACCAGCACGGGGAGGTGTTCGTCACCGAGGACGGCGCCGAGACCGATCTCGACCTCGGCCACTACGAGCGCTTCACCGACTCCAACGCGAGCCGCGCCTCGAACGTGACAGCCGGCGGGGTCTATGACACTGTGATCCGCCGCGAGCGTCGCGGGGACTATCTCGGCGGGACCGTGCAGGTGGTGCCGCACATCACCGACGAGATCAAGCAGCGGGTCGCGCTGATCGCCGAGTCCACCGACGTGGACTTCATCATCACCGAGATCGGCGGCACCGTCGGCGACATCGAGTCGCTTCCGTTCCTCGAGGCGATCCGCCAGTTCCCGGTGGACGTGGGCAGACGTCGCTGCATGTTCATCCATCTCACGCTCGTGCCCTACATCGGCCACGCCGGCGAGCTGAAGACCAAGCCGACCCAGCACTCGGTCAACGAGCTGCGACGCATCGGAATCGCGCCCGACATGCTGATGTGTCGCTCCGAGGGCGAACTCTCGCAGGAGATCCGCAAGAAGATCGCCCTGTTCGCGAGCCTGCCAGTGGACGCGATCGTCTCGGCCTGCGACGTCGACAACATCTACAAGGTGCCGCTCGTGTTCCGCGAGCAGGGGGTCGATGACTTCATCCTCGACCACTTCGGCCTGGAGGCGCCGGCCCCCGAGCTCTCCAGCTGGCAGGAGCCGATCGAGCAGGTCGAGCAGGCGCAGCGCTCGATCCGGATCGCGCTCGTGGGCAAGTACGTGCAGCTCGAGGACGCCTATCTGTCGGTCTCCGAGGCGCTTCGCCACGCCGGCGCTTTGCAGGGGAGCACCGTGCAGATCGACTGGATCGACTCGGAGCGCCTGGAGAATGGCAACTCCGCCAACGAGGACGACCGCCGCGAAGCCCGCGAGCTGCTCGAGGGCGCCGACGGGATCCTGATCCCGGGAGGGTTCGGCGGGCGCGGGATCGAGGGCAAGATCGCCGCTGCACGGGTGGCCCGCGAGCTGCGCATCCCGTACCTTGGCATCTGCCTGGGGATGCAGATCGCGGTCGCCGAGTTCGCGCGACACGTCGCCGGCATGGAGGGCGCCAACTCGACCGAGTTCGACATCGAGACGCCCTATCCGGTGATCGATCTGCTGCCCGAGCAGAAGGAGGTCGCGGATCTCGGAGGCACGATGCGCCTCGGCGCCGACCCGATCAAGCTCCACGAGGGCTCCAGGGTGAGGGAGTCCTATGGGGAGGCCGTGGTGTACGAGCGCCACCGTCACCGCTATGAGGTCAACAACCTGCTGCGCAAGCGCCTGCAGAGCGCCGGCCTGCGCATCTCGGGCACTTCTCCAGACGAGCGCCTGGTGGAGGTGGTGGAGCTCGACGAGCATCCGTTCTTCGTGGCCTCGCAGTTCCATCCCGAGTTCAAGTCGCGCCCTGAGCGCCCGGCGCCCCTGTTTCGAAGCTTCGTCGCAGCCGCACTGAATAGATCGTCTGAGCGCGCGGGAGGCGACGACCGCACGCTCGCGAGTCGGTCGTGAGCGCCGATCTTCCCTCCGACGGGGCCGAGCAGGTCCGCGCGGTGCGCGTGCAGGCCGTCTTCCACGTCGCAAGCGACCGGCAGGCCGATGAGGTGGCCGCCAGGATGATCGACAGGGCGCACGAGATCGCGAACCTGCCGGAGTGCGAATGCGATCTTGACGTGGGCGTTGATCGTCCACAGCTCGACGGGGCCGCCGGCGCCGTCGAGTCCCGTGGCGTGTCGGACCGCAGGCAAGCCAGCAAGCTCTAGAGAGGGACATGCTGAAGCTGCGCCGAGCAATCGTCCTGCGGGCAGGACCCGCCGAGGGGCCCGAGCAGGAGCTTGAGATCTCGCTGGAGGGGGAGCGCCGCCCGGCGATCTCCGACACGGCCCTGATGGGCGCCAGCCAGAAGGGCGATGAGGTGATCGTCAACGTGCAAGCCCGCGACCTCGGTCTCGGCTCGGGCGGCTTTGACATCGTGCACGCCAACCTCACCCGTGGGCTCTCCGCCGAGGGCGTGCCGGGGGCGCATGTGATGAAGCTCAACTACACGAGCCTCCAGCACGCGGTGTTGCCGGTCGAGGAGGAACAGCTCGCTTTGCCGCTCGAGAAGCCCGTGGCGGTACTCGGCTTGCATGGCCAGCTCGCGGCGGTGGCATGGGCATTCGCGCAGGCCCGCCCGCAGGGACGGCTCGGTTTCGTGCAGACACTCGGCGGAGCGCTGCCCGGAGGGCACTCGCGCACCGTGCGCACCCTGCTTGAGAGCGATCTGCTGGCGGGACACATCACCACAGGAGCCACCTACGGCGGCGAGAGCGAGGCGATCAGCACCGCAGGCGCCCTGCACCAGGGGCTGCGCACGCTCGGCTGGGACGCGGCGGTGTGCGGGCCCGGGCCGGGGATCGTCGGGTCGAGCTCACCGCTGGGTCATGGCGGCATGTACGCGCTCGACTCGGCGCACACGGCGCTCGCGCTGGGCGCCCGCACGCTCGTGGTGGCGCGCATGTCATCGGCCGATTCCAGACCCCGCCACCGTGGCATCTCCCACCACACGCTGACCGTGCTCGACCTGCTGCTGGAGCCGGTGACGGTGGCGCTGCCGGCCGGGATCCGCTCACCCGCGGGAGCCGATCTGCGCGCAAGCCTGGGATCGGTGTTCGGCTCGGCCACTGAGCCCGCCAAGCCGCAGCTGGCGCTCGACGTGGACCGTCCGGCGCGGATGGCGCGCCATGACTGGCGCCGCGCGCCGGTGGACATGCCGGCCTATCTGGCAAGCGGCCTGCCGTCTGAGACGATGGGTCGCGTGCTGCTCGAGGATCCGCTGTTCTTCGGCGCGGCGCTTGCGGGCGGGACCGTGCTCTCAGACCTGTGCGAGCAGGCGGAGGGACAGGTGGAGGGCCGCGTCGGCTGAGAGCCCACTTGCACAGCAAGGAGGCCCTGGGAGCAGCGCGAAGTCCTGTGCGTGGGCGATGTGCAGATGCTTGTGGCTTCCAACAGGATGGACCTGCGCCAGCTGACCCTTGACTTCCTCGCCTACCTGGAGCTCGAGCGGGGCCTGTCTCGCAACACGCTGCACGCCTACCAGTCGGACCTGGCCCAGCTCGGCGGTTTCCTTGCCCGGCGGGGGGTCTCGCCGCTGCAAGCCCAGCACGGCGATCTCGCGGCGTTCCTCTCAGAGCTCGCCGCCGGCGCGGAGGACCGACCGCCGGTGGCCCCGGCTACGCTCCAGCGCAAGGCGGCGTGCCTACGCTCGTTCTACCGCCACCTGCGCCGCGAGGGTCTGATCGAGCACGATCCGACAGCCGACCTGCGGGGGCCGCCGAAGTCCAAGCGACTGCCGAAGGTCCTCTCGCGCGAGGAGGTGACGATCCTGCTGGCCCAGCCGGGAGGATCGGAGCCGCTGATGCTGCGCGACAGGGCGCTGCTCGAGGTGATGTACGCGTGCGGCCTGCGTGTGTCAGAGGCGATCGCGCTTGAGGTGGGCGACGTGGATCTCGAGGAGGGGATGCTGCGCGCCAGCGGCAAGGGCTCCAAGGAGCGGATCGTTCCGGTGGGGCGCCGTGCGGTGCAGGCGCTTGGCCTCTACAGCCGCGGCGGGCGTCCGCAGCTGGTGGGGGTGCGCGTGGAGGCTCACCTGTTCGTCAACCATCGCGGCGCCGGTCTCACGCGCCAGGGTCTCTACAAGATCATCCAGAGCCATGCGCGCAGCGCAGGGCTCGCGCAGCGGATGACCCCGCACACACTGCGCCACACGTTCGCCACCCACCTGCTCTCGGGTGGGTGCGACCTGCGCTCGCTGCAGGAGATGCTGG
>DATHPT010000160.1:0-2767 GCA_035483615.1 Solirubrobacteraceae bacterium
GTTCAGACGCTAGGAGGTCGCACGTCGCCGGGCAGTGGCGGAAGCTCAGCCTCAGTGCCGGGCTGATGGGTGATCC
The DNA here is from genome assembly GCA_035483615.1 of Solirubrobacteraceae bacterium. GTDB lineage: Bacteria > Actinomycetota > Thermoleophilia > Solirubrobacterales > Solirubrobacteraceae > Palsa-744. Next base: position 77 of record DATHPT010000160.1, read on the forward strand.
TCAGTGCGGTGTGAGGTGTGCGATCCGAGATACTGGGGCACCTGGAGAACGCCGCTACCATTGGACCGTTACAGTGTTCGGCGAGTCTGACCCAGTGGCGGCAGGGCGCACGGGGAAGCTTGCGGATGCGCAATCACGCGCAGAGGGCGTTCCTCGCCTATGTGAAGGGCGGGGACTGGCCGTCCGGTGACGGGATCGGCGACAATGGCGGGCGCCGCTCTTCCGGCGCGTGCAGACGCGCGATGATCGAGGAAAGCTGGGCGGTCACCCCAGCTCGTCCAGGAGCGCCTTCGCCTCCTTCAGATCCGGCGTGTCGAAGCCTTCGGTGAACCAGCCGTAGACCGGGGCGAGGAGATCGCGGGCTTCGGTGCCGCGGCCCTGGTCGAGGCCGAGCTGGGCAAGGCTCGTGGCCGCGCGCAATTCCCAGAGCTTGGCGTTCTGCTCTCGGGCGACGCTCAGCGCTTTGCGATAGAGCTCCTCGGCGGTCTCGGTATGTCGCTGCCGCAGCAGAAGTTGGCCCTTCAGCCTGTTCAGCTCCGACAGAAACCAACGCTCCCCTGTCCGTCCCGCGGTTTGCAAGGCCTCATTCACCAGGGTCATAGACGCTTCGATTTGCCCGTCGATCTTGCATGCCGCGGCGTGAAGGCTAATAAAATAAGGTATCCACGCCTCCTGGCCAATGGCTCGGTAATCGGTCAAACCGCCACGCAGGAGAGCGATCCCCTCCTCCACATCACCATTTTTGACCGTGAGCCAGCCGCGAAGAACCATTCCTGTTCCTCTTCTGTAGAGGGGGAAATCGTGGTCGGCGACCACCCCAGCCAACTCGTCCAACCGCTTGGCAAAGATTGCATCGTCTCCGACCAGCGATAGCAGTATTGCGCCGAAGCCCAGGCTCAGAGCCAAAGACGGCGGATGAGCCAGTTTCCGCGCGCCGATGATGGCCGCCCTATTCGACGCCAATGCCTGGTCCGGAAAGCCAAGAATGAAGAGGACGTTCCCTAAATTAGTTCGTGATACCACCTCCGGGTCGAGCCCGACCTGATGGAGAAGCGAGCGGTGTGAGATCGGATCGTAGAGGGCGAGCGCTTCTTCGAGATGGGACCGGGATGAAGCAAATCGGCCGACTGGCATCAGCGCGCGTCCGGAACAGGTGTGACCCAGAACAAGTCCAGCGGTGTCGTTGTGCTGACGGCTCAAACTCAACAAATCCTCGGCTAGGCGCTGCGCCACACCGAATTCGCAGCGGTTCACATGAAAGAAAAATTGCCCCCACGGGACGTGAAAGAACTCCGAGGGAGAACCTAGTTGCAGCCACAACTCGCGTGCGCGGGCATAGGTATGGCCCGTTTCCCGCGCCGCGAAGCCTTTGACGAGCAACAAAGCCGCGCCCAAGCCGCTCTGAAGTTCGAGCTCCTGTCGCTGGCGTTCGGGAGCGTCCGGCAGCGACGCCAGCTGGTCCAGCGCTTTTTGAAATTGCGCTGCTGCCTCCACCATCCCTGAGAGTGCGGCGGAACGATGACCGGCCTTGGCCCAAAAGGCCACAGACTTTTCGATTAGCCCGGCCTCGGCATAATGCAGCGCGAAAAGCTCGGGTTGACTGTCGATCAGTTCCGGTGAATGGGCTTCGAGCGTTTCGGCGATTTGCGCGTGCAACTGCTGACGAGTGCTGCGCAATAGACTGTCGTGCGCTGCTTCCTGCACCAGCGCATGCTTAAAGGCATAGACTGCATCTGGTGGCGTCCCGCGCTGAAAGACCAGTTCGGAGGCGACGAGCTGGCGGAGAGCGCCCTGCAGCTCATTTTCGGTAAGGCCGGAGATGCTACCCAGTAGCCCATAGGGAAACTCGCGTCCGATCGCGGCACCGATCTGAGCGATCCGCCTGACCGAAGCTAGGCGGTCGAGCCGCGCCATCAGCGAATCACGCAGGGTAGTCGGGATGCCGACTAGGGGGGCGCCGCTCTCCAAGACGCTTTTGGTCAATTCCTCGACAAACAGTGGCACCCCGTCGGTGCGCTCGGCGATCTGATCGATGACGTCATCGGGGAGCGCCTTGTCTCAGGCGACCTGTTCGACCAAAGCGGTGCGGTCGCGCCGGTCGAGGCGATTGAGGGCCAGCATCGTCACCTGCGGCTGGCCGGTCCAGGGCGGCTGGAACTCGGGGCGGAAAGTCACGATCAATAGCACTGGCAGCCTGCGGACGCGCTCGACGATGAGGTCGAGCAGCTCGCGCGAGGTCGGGTCGATCCAATGCGCGTCCTCGAACACGATGATCACCGGCTGCTGCCGCGCCAGGCCTTCGAGTTGCCGGAGCAGCGCCTCCAGTGTCCTTTCCTTCTTGCGCTGCGCGCTGAGGTTCGGCAGCGGGTGCCGCTTCGAAGCTGGCAATGACAGCAGATCGGCGATGAGTGCTGTGTCCTCGGCCGGCGACGTAGCGCGCGCCAACAACGCTTCGAGTTTCTCCAGTCTGACCCCAGGAGAATCTTCGCTCGCGAACCCAGCTGCTCGGCTGAGCTGCTCGATACACGGAAAAAGCGCGCTGTCCTGGTGGTAGGGCGAGCAGAAATAGCGCAGGCGCAGGTGCGGCTCGCCATGGAGGCCCTGCTCCAGTGCCGCGGTGAGGCGCGATTTACCGATGCCGGGTTCGCCGGAGATCAGCACGACTTGGCCATCTCCTGCCTTGGCGCGGGC
>DATHPT010000161.1:0-7741 GCA_035483615.1 Solirubrobacteraceae bacterium
CGCGTGGGGAGCAGCGCGAGCTGGCCCTCGGTCTCATAGCGTTCGAGATCGTGCAGGCGGCGGATGCGCTGGTTGATGGTCTGGAAGTTTGTGAGCAGGCCACCCAGCCAACGGTTGTTGACGTAGGGCATGTCGGCGGCCTCGGCGACCTCCTTGATTGCATCGCGGGCCTGCTTCTTGGTGCCGACGAACAGCACGGTGCCGCCACGGTGGGCGATCTGGGCTGCCACTTCCTGGGCCTGCTGCAGCAGAACGGCGGTCTTCAGCAGGTCGATGATGTAGATGCCGTTGCGCTCGCCATGGATGAAGCGGCGCATCTTTGGGTTCCAGCGGCGTGTCTGGTGACCGAAGTGGACTCCGGCCTCCAGCAGATCCGCGATTCCTACTTGGCTCACGGTTACTCCCTTATGTCATCTGACTGAATCCGGGCGGTGCGTCGCGGACCCGAGGGACACATTTCGGAGGTGTCTGCTCGGGCAGGGCCGCGTTGCGCAGTCGCACGGCGTTGAGTTTGGTTTGCTAGGAAGCGCTCAGGATATCCCAATGGCAGCTCTCGCGAGACCGGCGCTCTAGCGAGGAGCCTCGGCTTCGGCGCGCTGGAGCGCGTCAGACAGGTCGGCGGGAAGCGGTGAGTGGACCTCGACGGGCTCTCCGGTGATTGGGTGGGGAAAGGCGAGACGGGTGGCGTGCAGGAACTGGCGCTGAAGGCCGAGCGTGCCGGGGGTGCCGTACTCGGGATCGCCACACACGGGGTGGCCGATCGCTTGCAGGTGGACGCGGATCTGATGGGTGCGCCCTGTGTCGAGTCGCAGGCGCAGCAGCGACACTCCCGGCAGGGATCGCTCGAGCGTGAAGTGGGTGCGGGCTTCGCGGCTGGCGGTGCCGCCGACCGCCATGCGGGTGCGGATGCGGGGATGGCGCCCGATCGGCGCCTCGATCGTGCCGGTGCGCGCGGGCGGGAGCCCTTCAACGAGCGCCAGGTATTCGCGCTCGATTAGGCGTTCGCGCAATGCCTGCTGCAGCAGTCGGTGGGCATCCTCGGTGCAGGCCACCACGAGCAGGCCGGAGGTGTCGCGGTCGAGTCTGTGGACGATCCCCGCGCGCTCGGGCTCCCCGCCGGCAGCGGTCCCTGAGAGCAGCTGGGAGAGGGTGCCCTCGCGATGCCCGCGGGCGGGATGCACGACGAGGCCCGCGGGCTTGTCGACCACGAGCAGGTGCTGGTCCCGCCACACGATGCTCAAGTCGGGGTCGGGGGTGTTTTTGGGAGACATTGTCGCCTGGGTCTGGTAGCCCTGCTGTCGGCGCCGGTCTCCATTTGGAGTGGCATCCATAGAGCGGGATAGCACGGGCGCGGTCAGCGACCGGCGGGCTCGGGCTGAGGTGGGGAGCCCTCGATCACGAACAGCAGCAGCAGCACGCCGAGCGTGATCGATGCGTCGGCGAGATTGAACGGGGGCCAGCCGAGCGGGAGCTTGACGAAGTCGGTGACGGAGCCGGCGCGTAGGCGGTCGAGGATGTTGCCGAGAGCTCCGCCGAGCAGCATTCCTGTGGGCAGCCAGATCAGAGGCTTGTCGTAGTGGCGTACGAAGTACACGACGAGCACGAGCAGGGCCGCGCCGACGAGCACGGTGACGGCCACGTGGCGACCTGGCAGGAAGCCGAAGGCGACTCCCTGGTTGCGGGTGTTCACCAGCTGCAGGCCCGGCAGCACGCCCCGTGTTTCACCGGGCACGATCGATTTGCGTACGGCCGCCTTTGAGAGCTGGTCGAGCGCCACCACGATCGCCATCACGAGCAGGGTCCACAGAAATGAGAGGGCGGCCCGCCGCCGGGCGCCTGGGGTTGCGAGCCGGCTCAACCGTGGATCAGGCGGTTGACGATCAGGCTGTTGACGAGCGACAGCACGAGGATCGCCACGATCGGGCTGAAGTCGAACGCGCCGGCCATCGGGAGGATACGCCGGAAGATACGCAGGTAGGGCTCGCAGACGTCGCGCAGGAACGTGAGCACGGCATCGGAGGCGCGCGAGTAGGGCGGTCGCACGCCGAACGCGAACAGCAGCTGGGTGACGATGTAGAGCACGATCAGCAGCGTGTAGACGTAGATCAGGGTCGATAGATAACCGGCGATTTCGGTGCGAACGCTGGCAAGCAGGAGCGTCATGGACATGGCTCCCAAGGTGGGGCTTCCACAGGCCGCGGGCACCGGTCTGCGAAACGGCAGATCATCGCTGGGTGCCCTCTCCGAGCACGGCGTCGAGGGCGTCGCTGAACGCGGCTCGCAGACCCCCTCGCTCCAGGGCGGCGAGGCCCCGGGCGGTGGTGCCACCCGGGGAGGTGACCTCGCGGCGCACGGCAAGCGTGTCGTGGTCGCGCTCGCGCAGCAGCTCCGCGGTGCCGGCCAGCGTCTCGGTGACCAGCGCCGCGGCCTGGGCGGGTGGGATGCCACGCCGGACGCCTGCGTCGATCTGGGCCTCTGCGACCAACGCGATGTAGGCGGGCGCACAGGACATCAGGCCCATGGCGACGTCGATCAGCGAATCGGCGAGGGGGACGAGCGTGCCGAGCTCGGCGAACAGCTCGGGCACGGCGGTGTCGAGGGCTGCGTCCTCTGAGGGTGGCTGCTGTGGATCGACGGCCTGCACGATCGCTCCGCGGCGGACCTCCGCGGGCAGGGAGGGCAGGAAGCGGTAGACGGGAATGCCCGGGTAGGCGCTTCGCAGCGCGGACAGCGGTGTGGCTGCGAGGATCGAGGCGACGGCTTTTGCCACCGGGGCGAGCTCCTGTGCGACGCTCTCCAGCTGAGCCGGCTTGTGGCAGAGGACCACCAGGTCGGCACGCTCGGCCAGGGCGACGTTCGAGGCAAGCGCCTGTCCCCCGGTTTCCTGTGCGAGCGCCTGGGCGCGCTCGGCGATGGGATCGAAGCAGAGCACGGGGCGACCCCAGCCGCGGGCCATCGCGCGAGCCATGTTTCCGCAACCGATCAGACCGATGTTCATAAGCGCCTCAGGCTACCGGCCCGCTCGGCCGGTCAGGATTGGTTGAAGAAGCCCTTTTCGATCAAACGTGCTCGCTCCTCGGCTGAGATCTCGACGTTGCGAGGCGTGAGCATGAACACCTTGTCGGCGATCCGCTGCATGCCGCCGTCGAGCGCGTAGGTGAGACCGCTGGCGAAGTCGATCAGGCGCTTTGACAGGTCTGTGTCGGCGCCCTGCAGGTTGAGGATCACGGGGATCGAGTCCTTGAACTTGTCGGCGATCTGCTGGGCGTCGTTGAACGACTTGGGGATCACCAGGTGCACCCGCACGTCGCCGTTGGCGCGGCCGACTGGGCGCAGGGTGGTGGTGGGACGTCCGCGGGGCTCGTCCTCGGGGAAGATCTCGTCGAACTCGTCGCGCCGGCGGCGCGGAGACAGCCGCCGCACGTTGGGGCGCTCGCGGTAGCGGTCGGCGATCTCCTCCTCGGGAGGATCCTCGTCGTAGTCGTCGTGATACTCCTCGGCCAAGCCGAAGTACACGAGAGCGCGGTGCCAGGAGTCGCGGAATGCCATTTGTAGAGGGCGTTTTCGGTGAAAGCGGACGTTTCCCTGCTCGTGCCGAGCATCCGTCACGGGACGGCCGGGGAACAGGCCCCGCTCTCTCCTGCACTAATCGTACAACCGCGTGCCGATCCGCACGATCGTGGCGCCCTCCTGCACCGCCACGGCGAAGTCCTGGGTGGTGCCCATCGACAGCTCGGGCAAACCGCGAGCGTGGGCCAGCTCGCGCAGCCGGCGAAACCAGGGACGGCTCTGCTCGGGGTCGCCGGCCAGAGGCGGCATCGTCATCAGGCCTGCCACGGGCAGCGGCGAGCGCGCGATGAACGCGTCCAGCTGATCGGGGGCGATGCCTCCCTTGCTGGGATCGGCGGCGAGGTTGACCTCGATCAGCACCCTCAGCCCGGGCCGGGCACGCTCGAGGTGGCGCTCGAGCTCACGCAATGCGGAGTCGCTTGCGAGCGAATGGATCATCCGCACGTGCGGGACGATCGCGCGCACGTGTTTGCTCTGGAGCGTGCCGATGAAATCCCAGTCGAACAGGTCGCCGTGGGCGGCGACCTTCTCCTGCAGATCCTGAGCGCGATTCTCTCCGACGAGCGTGATCCCAGCGCTTGCGAGCACCGGGAGCTCGTCGCAAGCGACGTACTTGCCAGCGGCAAGGATCCTCACCTCGGCCGAATCACGCCCGGATTGCCGGGCTGCGGCTGCGATCTCGGCGCGGATCTGCTCCAGGTTGCCGTGGACCCGCTCGAGCTGAAGGCCATCGATCAGCCGCGCCATCTATCTCCGACCACGATTGTGGGCATCGACATAGGCACGCACGTGGGCATCGGGCTGGTGCGCCTCATCGGGCATCGTGGCCGCTCACCTGACGATCCAAGCCAAACCGGCCTGACGCCCGGCGCGTGCGCCTTCGCGGCGGTGGGAGAAGTAGCGCTCATCGCAGATCGTGCAGGCTGCCACGTCGCGCACCTGCTCGACGCCGGCTGCGAGCAGCCGTTCGCGGGCGATCGCGCGCAGGTCGATCAGGCGGCCGTTGCGGTGGGCGCCGTCGAAGGCGGCGTGAACCTCCTCGCCGACCTCATAGCAACAGGCGCCGGCGCATGGCCCGATCAGTGCCAGGGTCTCCCCTTCCCCGCCGACTTCACGTAGCGCGCGGACACCCTCCTCGAGCACCCCGCCCGCAAGGCCGCGCCAGCCCGCGTGGAGGGCCGCCACGGCGCCCTGGGCTCCGAGCACCACCGGAATGCAGTCGGCGGTGAGCACCATCGCCGCGAGGTCGGGGGCCGCGACTGCATGTCCGTCAGCCTCAGTGGCAGGTTGCTGGGCACCGTCCTCCTGCTCGAACGCGTTTGGTAGGTCGGCGCGCCCGCCGTCTGGGAGGCCAGGTCGCCTGCCATCTGGGCGGCGAAGCCGCCCGAGATCGGGGAGACGGTCTGGAGCACCGGGCCGCTCGACATCGGGGGGGCCGGGTCGCTCGCCGTCGGGAAGCACTCGTCCCACGACGGTTCCGTGCACCTGGTAGCCACGCACGAGGCCCCGCACGCCGATCGCCTCGCGCAGACGTTCGCGTGCCTGCAGCCCGTGCTCGGCGTGCCTGCCGCCGACGCTGGAGAGGTTGCCGTGGGCCTGACCCGTGAACAGCGCGCGGCCGCCTCCCGGCAACTCGTACAGCTCGTACAGCTCGTGCTGCTCGTGCAGCTCGGTGCTCATACCCTTGCTTCGAGCGCGGCGCGCAACTCGGCCTCGCGGCCTGGCTCGATCCGTTCTTCGAGCAGTAGCCGGTAGGACTCTTCCAGGCGTACTCCGACCTCGGGACCCTCGGGCACTCCTGCTGCGATCAGATCGTCTCCGGTGACCTGCAGCGCCACGTGTCGCTGCTCTCTAAGCCATTCCTCGACGATCCGCCGCCCATAGGAACCGGGCCCGTCCTCGATCTCGCGCAGGGCTCCGGCGAGCGCCAGCGACTCGACGGGAGTGCCGATCGTGAGCTCGAGCAGGTCGACCGTGGTGTCGGCGCCGCCGACGTGGTCGCCGGCAAAGGATGCGCTCACCGCCACACCGAACGCGCGGTCGCCGTCGCCGGCGGGCAGCTGGAGGTCGTGCAGGAACCCGCGCATCGCCGGCTCGGTCTGCTCGTCGTCGAGGCTTCTGGAGAGCTCGAGCAGCAGCGATGCAGCGAGCAGCACCTGCGTGGAGCCGTCCTCGGGCATGATCTCAAGCGCGGTGCGCACCATGTGCTCGTCGAAGCTGAGACCTGGCTCCCAGGATGCGAGCACGCCCATGCGGTCGAGCTCGCCGAGGAGCGCCACGGGATCGGGCTCCGCAAAGGCGAGTCGCAGCTCGGCGCCGAGCCGTTGACCGGAGACCGTTTTCAGAGCGCCAACGTCGATCGCGGCGGATGCAAGTGCGGCGGTGCCCGGCTCGACTTCGAAGCCCAGCCGCAGGGCGTAGCGTGCGAGTCGCAGGATGCGAGTGGGATCGTCGAGGAAGCTTGCGTCGTGCAGCACCCGCAGACGGTGTGCAGCCAGATCCTCGAGCGCCCCTTCCGGTGCCTGGAGCTGTCCGGCGTCGTTGCCGGCGAGCACCAGCGCGATCGCGTTGGTGGTGAAGTCGCGGCGCTCCAGATCCTGCTCTGGAGACCCTGGACGGACCTCTGGGAGCGCGCCGGGGCAGGCGTAGCTCTCCGCCCGGATCCTCGCCAGGTCGATGCTTGCGTAGACACCCTGCACGGATGCGGTGCCGAAGCGCTCGTGGAGCGTGAGCTTTCCGTTGAGTCCCAAGGCGAGCTCGCTGGCCAACTGCTCGACATCCGAGTCGACCCGCACGTCGAGCTCGCGTGGGCGGATCCCGAGCATCAGATCGCGCACCGCACCGCCGACCAGGTCGATCCTGGCGCTGTGGGTGGTGCTGTGCGTCCGTGCGAGCTCGAGCAGCTCGCTGGCCCCGGGCAGCTGACCCAGACGCTCGAGCACCGTCGAGCCGTGGCTTGTGGGCGCGCCGATTCGCCGCTGTCCCTCTACGCCCGTGTGATTGTCGCTCATCGTCATGGGCCGCTCCCTGGTAGTGACTACCGTGGGATCGCTTTCCTTCCGTCTCAGTCGATGCGTACGGCAATCCCTGCCTGTGCCAGGTGCGCCTTCGCTTGCGCGACCGTGTGTCTGTTGTAGTGAAAGATCGATGCGCACAACACCGCGTCGGCGCCGGCCTGCAGGGCCTCGACGAGATGTTGCAGCTCCCCCGCCCCGCCCGAGGCGATCACTGGCACCTCGACCGCCGCGCTCACGGCTGCTGTAAGGGGTAGGTCATAGCCGTCGCTGGTGCCGTCGCGGTCCATGCTTGTCAGCAGGATCTCCCCCGCTCCGCGGTCTGAGCCCTCGCGCGCCCACGCCACAGCATCTCGTCCTGTGGCTGTGCGTCCACCGGCCACATAGGCCTCCCAGCGCTCCCCGTTCTCGGAGGGAACAGCCTTCGCGTCGATCGCCAGCACCACACATTGCGCGCCGAAAACGGCGGCGAGCTCGTCGATCAGCTCGGGGCGCGCAAGCGCGGCGGAGTTCACTGACACCTTGTCGGCGCCAGCGTCGAGCACTGCCTGAGCGTCGGCCACGGAGCGGATGCCACCGCCGATCGTGAACGGCACGAACACGTCATCAGCGGTACTGCGCGCGAGCTTGACGATCGTCTCCCGCCGCTCGTGGGTGGCGGTGATGTCGAGGAACACTAGCTCGTCCGCGCCCTCACGGTCGTAGTGGGCGGCAAGCTCGACGGGATCCCCTGCATCGCGGATGTCGAGGAATTCGACGCCCTTTACGACACGGCCACCGTCTACGTCCAGACAGGGAATGACGCGCTTGTAGTGCATCTGCTCACCGTAGCGCGCCTCACAATCGAGCAGTCCAGAAATACGAACGCCATCAGACCATCTGGGACCCCTGGTTCGGTGACTGGCCGACAGGCGCCTCTCAATGCCGGGCCCGGGGACGCGATGGCCCTAGTTACGGAAGTGGGCTGTCGTCGGTGATCGAGTAAACCTTCCAGACCCCGAATTCGCGACGAACGGGGATATAGCGTGGTTGGCCCTTAGGCCCAAAGCGCAGCAGCACAAGGCCACGCTTGTTATCCGGGTCGATGCGCACCCCTGTCACTTCAAGCGTCGCGGCCTCGAAAGCCATCTTCTTGTGAGTCAGCTTGAACGCCTTGG
>DATHPT010000162.1:0-5466 GCA_035483615.1 Solirubrobacteraceae bacterium
TGGTACGTGTTGATCGTGGCCCTGCTTCTGTGGCTCATCGGTTTCTTCATCGGCGGCGTTCCCGATGGCGGCAGACGTCGCTGGTACGGTCGCTGAAATAAGCGCGACCAAGCGGCGGCTTTTCAAACATGTGCGTGGCCAGCAGTCCTTGGTGCACCGCCTCCGGGGCCTCCGGGGCCCGCTGGCATACTGGGCCCATGAGCCCACAGGGCGCCATGGCCGCCCCGCAAGGTCGTTTTCACCATTCGACGCTGTTCTACGCGGGCGAGAATGGGTTCATCGAGGGAACACTCCCCTTCATCCGAGAGGCGATGGATCTCGATGAGCCGATCCTCGTGGCGGTGGCCAACAGGAGGATCGAACTGCTCCGACAGGCGCTGGGAGACGACGCCGAGCGTGTGCATTTCGCGGACATGCACATGCTCGGCGCCAACCCCGCTCGCATCATCCCAGCCTGGCGTCGATTCCTCGCCGAGCAGGCTCCTGAGGGACGACCAGTGCGTGGTATCGGTGAACCGATCTGGTCCGGTCGCGGCGATGCGGAGCTGACCGAGTGCCAGCGTCACGAGTCGCTGCTGAACGTAGCCTTCGATGGCGGCCAGGCATGGCAGCTGCTGTGTCCGTATGACCTCGACGCGCTCGACGACGATGTGATCGAGGCCGCCCGATGCAGCCATCCGTTCGTCCTGCAGGAGGGCGTCAGTTTTATGAGTGACGCCTATCTGGAGACCACGAGCCCATTTGGGGGTGCGTTGCCCGCACCCCCAGCTCAACCCCAGGAGCTGGCTTTCGCAGGCGGCGATGGGTTGGTGTCGCTGCGTCAGTTCGTCTCCCATATCGCCACCAACGCGGGACTTGACCTGAGCCGCAGAGAAGACCTCGTGCTCGCCGTCAACGAGTTGGCGACCAACAGCGTGCGCCACGGAGGCGGCGCCGGTCTGCTGCGCATGTGGATGGAGCCTGAGACGTTGCTGTGCGAGGTGCACGATCGCGGGCACATAACCGAGCCACTGGTCGGGCGCGAGCCGCCTGTTGCAAGCAGGCACACTGGTCGGGGTCTGTGGATCGTCAACCATCTCTGCGACCTCGTGCAGATCCGCTCTGATCCAAGCGGAAGCGTCGTGCGCGTGCACATGCGTTTCGCCTGACGTTTCTTCGGGGTCTGAGACCTCTCGGGCACGGGCCTAGCGTTTCTTTGAGGCCTCTCTGGCGCCTAGCGCTTCTTTGGCCTAGCGCTTCTTTTGGCCTAGCGCTTCTTGCTCTGGCCTAGCGCTTCTTTGCGTCGACGGCGTGCTGCAGCTGCGACTTGCTCATCGTGGAGCGGCCTTCGATGCCGAGCTTGCGCGCCTCCTGGTAGAGCTGGTCGCGAGTGCGCCCTCGCGGCCCTGCTTTGCCGGAGCGCAGACCACCGCGTCGACCGGAGGAGATGTCCTCGGTCGAGGAGCGCGAGCGGCGCTTGGCTTCACCGCTGCGGGCCCGCTCCTTGTTGACGGTGCGAGCCGCTATCTCCTCGGCGCAACCCTCCGAGGCGCCCTGCTGAAGCTTGCTGTCCTTGATGTGCTCGTATTGACGACCACGCTTGCTGTTTGCCCTGACCCCACGGGGTGGCATCTCGGTACCTCCGTTCCTCGCAGCTCGAGTTCTTTGAAGGAGTGCTACCCACAGGCGCCAGGGTCAATCGCGACCGGACGGTGCTGCGATACTGACCGGTGTTCGTTCTCTTGGACGGACGATTTAGACGAATCTGATCGATATTGGGCGCGAGGATGCCAGAGACACAGGATGGGCAGCCAACCAGCGTCAACGCCCGTCCGCAGGGCGAGCTCGCGATGAGCTTGCTGATCGAGGCGGGAGCCGTGCTGGCCAGCTCGCTGGACCTGACCACAACCATGGGTCAGGTGGCGCGATTGACGGTGCCACGACACGGGGATCTGTGCGTGATCGACCTGCGCGACGAGGACGGCTCGATCAAGGGCGTCGCCGTTGCCAGCGCCGTCGAAGGGCTCGCACAGGAGCTGGAGCGACTCCGCACGGATCATCCGCTGGACCCACAGGGTCGCCATCCGGTGGCGCAGGTGATCCGCAGCGGCGAGCCCGTGCTGCTGGCCGAGATGACCGACGCCCTGCTCGACTCGTTCGCGCAAGGCTCCAGGCACGCGAAGTTCATGATCGACCACGGCTATCGCTCAGCTGTGGTGGCCCCGCTGCGCGCTCGCGGACGCACACTGGGCGCGCTCTCGGTCCTGCGTCTCGGCGCGACCATCCCCTTTGACGAGGAGGACCTGGATCTCATGTGCGAGCTCGCGCGACGAGCAGGGCTTGCGATCGACAACGCGCGGCTGTTCTCTGAGATGCGAGCGGTGGAGCGACGCCTGGAGGCGGTGCTCGTCAATCTCGCAGAGGCGATCACCGTCGTCGACGAGCAGGGGCGAACGGTCTTCGCCAACCAGGCCGCCGCAGATCTGCTGCAAGTCGATGACCCAGATGAGCTGATGCGAGCACAGCCAGGGGCGATCATGTCGCGGTTCTTGGTCCTGGACGAGCAGGGACGCGAGCTCGACCTGGACCGCATGCCGGGGAGACGACTGTTCGCCGGCGAAGATCCGGGGGCGCTGTTGGTGAGGAACATCGTCCGTGCCACCGGCGAGGAGCGCTGGATCATCGTCCGCGCCTCTCCAATCGCAGACCCCGACAGCGGGCGCAACACCTATGTGGTGAACGTGTTCGAGAACATCACCGAGGTCAAGCGAGTGCAGCTCGCAGAAAGCTTCATGGCAGAGGCCAGCCGCGTGCTGGCCTCATCGATGGACTACTCGGAGACCCTGCAGCGCGTGGCCCGGCTCGCCGTCCCCCAGATCGCGGACTGGTGCGCGGTCGACCTCCTCAGCCACCAAGACGAGATCGAGCGTGTCGCGATCCACCATCCCGATCCAGCCATGGTCGCGCTGGCGGAGCGGCTGAACCGCGACTATCACTCGGAGCCGCAGGACTCCGGGGGCGTGCCGGAGGTGATCCGCACCGGTGAGGCCCGCATCTACACCGACATCCAGCCGGACGCGCTGGCTGGATACGCCCGCGATCGCCAGCACCTCGAACTGCTGCGCGCCATCGGCGCGACGGCGGTGGTGATCGTGCCGATGATCGGAGCGACCGGGGCGATCGGGGCGATCACACTGGTCTCCTCGCAGTCGAGTCGACGCCTTACGCCGGCGGATCTCGCGCTTGCCGAGCGCCTTGGCCGTCGCGCTGGCACCGCCGTGGAAAACGCCCGGCTCTACACCGAGCGAGCTCGGATCGCTCAGACGCTCCAGCAAGCGCTGCTGCCGGAGTCGCTGCCGCAGATCCCCGGAGCCGAGGTCCGAGCGAGGTATTGCGCAGCGGGCGAGCTCAATGAAGTCGGTGGGGACTTCTATGACGTGTTCGCGCATGGCTCGGATGGTTGGATGCTCCTGATCGGCGACGTTTGCGGCAAGGGGCCCAGGGCCGCCGGTGTGACGGCGCTCGCGCGCCACACCCTCCGCGCCGCGGCGATGAGCGGTCAGTCTCCGCCGCAGATGCTCGAGACGCTTCACCGGGCTCTGCGCCTGCAACCGCCTGGAGAGGACCTTTGCACCGTCTGCCTGGTCGCCGCCCAGAAGGGGGCTGGGCGCATGCGCCTCACGGTGGCGCTCGCCGGGCACCCTCCGCCGCTGATCCTCCAGCGCGATGGGACGGCCAGGCTGGTGGGGAAGCCTGGCACGCTGCTCGGGGTGATCGATCCGGTCGAGATCTCCGAGACCGTCGCCGAGCTTGGCCCCGGTGAGACGTTGCTGCTGTACACGGACGGTGTGTCGGAGGCGGGCCGTGCCGACAGGCAGCTCGGCGAGCAGGGCTTGATCGAGCTGTGCAGGGTGGCGCCCGGCCTGGACCTCGACGGCTTGCTGGATCACATCGAGCACGGGGCGCTTGGGCTCGCCGACGGAAAGCTCCGCGATGACATCGCGCTGCTGGCCTTTCGTCTCTCCCCTTCTGGGCCCTGACGGCGGTAACATTTATGGCAGTGGCCTCCACCGGCGAGCATCTTCGAATCGATGTGCGCAGTGAGTCCGACAGGATCGTGCTCGGCCTCCACGGCGAACTCGACCTGCTTGGCGCGCCGCTGCTGCAGCAGCAGATCGACCAGGTTGAGCAGGACGCACCCGCGATCGTGGTGCTCGACCTGCAGGATCTCCAGTTCGTCGACTCGGCCGGCCTGCGGGTGATCCTCGCCGCGCACGAGCGCTCCCGCCAGCAGGGTCGCGAGTTCGCCCTGACGCGTGGCACCGAGCAGGTGCAGCGCCTGTTCACGATCGCCGGCGTCAGCGAGCACCTGAAGATCATCCTCTCGCCCGACGAACTGCTTGTCTGAGGCGAACAGCTCCCAAAAGCTCGCGTGATGTGAACGATCTCTCGGATTCCGTCGCCGACTGGCTATAACGTCGTGTCGATGGGTGACGCTCAAAACGGAATCGAGGTCGAGGCGCTGGTCCGCGACTTCAAGGGTGGGGTGCGCGCGGTTGACGGAATCGATCTGAGCGTGGCGCCGGGTGAGATCTACGGTTTCCTCGGCCCCAACGGCGCGGGCAAGTCAACGACGGTGCTGGTGCTGACGACGCTGCTGCCGCCGACCTCCGGCACGGCGCGCGTCGCCGGGCTCGACGTGGTCCATCAGGGCCCCGATGTCAGGCGCGCGATCGGCGCCTCGCTGCAGGAGTCGGCGCTCGACCCGTTCCTCACCGGCAGCGAGCACATGCGGCTGCAGAGCGCCTTGCACGGTTTGGCAAAGGGCGAACGTGAGCAGCGGGGCAGCGAGCTGCTGGCGCGCGTGGGGCTCACCGAGGCGGCCGAGCGCAAGGTGGGTGGCTACTCGGGCGGGATGAAGCGTCGCCTGGACCTTGCGCTGGCGCTGCTGCACCGTCCACGATTGCTGTTCCTCGACGAGCCCACAACCGGGCTCGACCCACAGAGCCGCGCTGCCCTGTGGGACGAGGTGAGACGCCTCGCACAGGAGGGCGTGACTGTGTTCCTGACGACCCAATACCTCGAGGAGGCCGATGTGCTGGCCGACCGCGTGGGGATCATCGACCACGGCAAGATCGTGGCCGAGGGCACTCCGAGCACCCTGAAGGCGGAGATCGGCCGCCAGACTGTCGAGGCGATTCCACAGGATCCCGGCGACCGTGAGCGTCTGGTGGGGGTGTTTCACCGTTTCGGCGAGGAGACGGCCGCCTCGGCCGGCGGCGTGGCCGCCCAGCTGCCCGAGGGCGCCGGCGACCTGGCCGAGATCGTGCGCGTGCTCGACGCGGAGGGCATTCGGGTGGCGGATCTGCGTCTGCACTCCCCCACCCTCGACGACGTGTTCCTCGCCAAGACGGGCCGCTCGCTCGAGGGCTCCTCGGATGACTCAGCGGAGCAGAGCCCGGGCGAGACGCCCAACGAGCCTGTCGC
>DATHPT010000163.1:0-3129 GCA_035483615.1 Solirubrobacteraceae bacterium
ACAGCCGCTCGCCGAAGCCCTTGCGCAGGCCCTCGGCGACCAGCACCCGCTCGCCCAGGCGCGGGCCGGGCGGGATGTGGATCTGGACTTCCTCGAGCTTGACGTTGCGCTCCTCGGCGACAAGCTCCTCATAGCGGGCCAGGCGTGCCTTTGACTTCGTGCGCCGGCCCTTGGGGTTGGTGCGAACCCATTCCAGCTCGGCGGCGATCGTGCGCTCGCGGCCCTTCTCGCTGCGCTCTTCCTGGGCGAGTCTTCTCTGCTTCTGCTCGAGCCAGCTGGAGTAGTTGCCCTCGTAGGGGATGCCCTTGCCACGGTCGAGCTCGAGGATCCAGCCGGCCACGTTGTCGAGGAAGTAGCGGTCGTGGGTGACCGCCACGATCGCGCCCTTGTACTCGGCGAGATGGTGCTCGAGCCACGCAACCGACTCGGCGTCGAGATGGTTGGTGGGCTCGTCGAGCAGCAGCAGATCGGGTGCGCTGAGCAGCAGCCGGCAGAGAGCCACCCGGCGACGCTCTCCACCGGAGAGCTTGGTCACCTCCGCATCGGAGGGCGGCAGGCGCAGGGCGTCCATCGCGTACTCGAGCTGCGTGTCCAGATTCCAGGCGTCGGCTGCGTCGATCTTGCTCTGAATGTCTCCGAACTCCTCGGCGGTCTCATCGGAGTAGTTGGCAGCAAGCTCGTTGAAGCGATCCAGCAGCGCACGGGTGGGGGCGACGGCCTCTTCGACGTTGCCCTTGACGTCCTTGGACTCGTCGAGGTGGGGCTCCTGCTCGAGCATCCCAACGCGTGCGCCCGGCGCCAGCATCGCCTCGCCGCGATAGTCCTGATCGACGCCGGCCATGATCCGCAGGAGCGTTGACTTGCCTGCGCCGTTGTAGCCCAGCACGCCGATCTTCGCCCCCGGGTAGAAGGCGAGCGTGATGTCGTTCAAGACCGTCTTATCGGGCGGGTGCAGCTTCGACAGGCGGTGCATCGTGAAGATGTACTGGGAGGACATTGGCACGCAGGATATGAGGTTGGCGTGCGGCTACGGTGCGGGGCCCGCGAGACGCCCCGGTCGGGTCGCCGATCCCGGCCATGGCCGGTATGGCTCGGTAACGTGTTGTGCTCATGCCTGGCGTGATTCTCGACATCGAGCAGCAGATGCTCCTCCTGGAGATCGAGCCGCCGTTCGACAAGCGCGACGTGCAGCTGGCCCGGCGGCGCATGGCCAAGCGCTGGCATCCGGACATCGCCCCTGCGGGCAAGCAGTTCGAGCACGAGCGCCACCTGAAGGCGATCAACGAGGCGGCCGATCACCTGATGCGCCTGGCGGAAACCTCGCGAGGCGGGAAGGTCTCGCGCAACGCGGTAAAGGTCAGCGCCGCCGCGGCGCGCCAGGCGCGCGAAGAGGCCGGCAGGCGCGCCTACGAGGCCGAGCAGCGTGCCCGCGAACACGCGGCCGACCGCGCCCGCAACGACCCTTTCGGCAGCCGGGTGCCCGATCACTCGGTGGTGCACCGCTACGCACGCTGCCAGTCCTATCCCGAGTGGGGCGTGGGGACGGTCGAAGGGATCTACTTCACCGGCTCCGAAGAGGAGCAGGAGGGTTCGATTCCCGGAGCGGGCGGTCAGCAGTGGGCGCGCGTTAAGTTCTCCCACGGGGTCAGGACCGTGCCTGCGGGCAGCATGAAGTTCGTGGACTTCTCAAAGCCAGATCCGGCTGAGGAGCGTGTCGAGCGCTTCATGACGGCTGCCCAGCGGGCGATGGCCGAAGGCGAGTACGTCCTGGCGGCGCAGCGGCTCGTGTACGCACGCGACGCCGAACCGCGCAACGTGGGCGTGCTGCGCCTGATGACGCTCGCCTTCTGGCAGGCCGGCAACCTGGAGGCCGCCGCCCGCTCGGTGCGCGACTGGGCGCGGGTGGACGGCGAGCGCCCGGCGCCCCACCGCTTCGCGGCGCGCATCTACGAGGACATGGGCGCGGTGGACCTCGCCGAGGAGGCCGCCCAGCGGGCGGCCGAGCGTGGCCCCACCGACGCGGGCGCCTGGGAGCGCCTGGGCCGGCTGCGCCTGGGCCTGTTCGACCGCGAGGGCTCCCTGCAGGCGTTCGACCGGGCACTCAAGTTGGGCGCCAACGGTCGAGTGAACGATTTGGTGGCACAGGCGCTTGCGCTAGAGCCGCGGATGACTCAGACGGCCTAGCGTGCGGAGTCGTTAGTTCGCGGGCATGTGGGTGATGACTTCTTCTCATCGATGAGATGGAAGGCTTATCCACCGCTCCCAGTCCGTACTGCCTCAAATAAGATTCGTCCTTTGCCACCTTCTCGAGAGATTCATTGATCGTCTTGATCATCCACGCTGACATCAGCGCAGCATCCACCACCAGACGCCTCTCCCGACCAACGTAAAGAATACGATGTCATCACTGTCCGCATACCAACCTGGCTTCAACGTAAGTTGATGGCGAGTTCTTTGCGTACCCAGCTGGTGGCACTAAGGCTTAGCGTGTCACCCCATGCGGTGACTCCCTCGTAGGTAGATGAGCCCCGTGTCTGCTTTGTATTGCGCGTCGTAGCCATCGAGCCGGCTTGATCGTGATGCGGATACTCGACCGTCCCGGCTGTGTTGTTGATTTGCTCGATACACATTTCGCAGAAACCGTACATCAATGCCGCAAGCGCATCGGCTGCCAGCTATAGGAGGGAAACGATGCCCGCGATGACAAAGAACAGCCCAATAACAACCTCAATCGCACACGTCACCGTGACGAACAATCGCAAACGTCGATGCTCAGGCTTGTCCCGTTCAGCAAGCTGTTGCTTTGAAAAATAAGGACGAAGACTGAGCAGGGCAAACGGGCGAGCGAAAACCACTAGCACGGCGCCGAGCACCATAAACAGCACTATCACGCCGTTCTGCATAGGCGTGCCCGCGACACGCAGTTATTGACCGTCTCTAGCATCCGCACCCCGAGGATCCCGATCCACCGCCGCCCGAGCCGAACGGGATTGCGAAGGTGTACGAACCTCCCACCCCAGTCTCAGCGTTCAGACCAACGGCACCGCCCGCTGTCCAGCCCTCGATATTCCGACCACCTTGACTGAAAGGCTGGCTGGAAAAGCGGTTGTAGTAACCACCAGTAAGCCC
>DATHPT010000164.1:0-11077 GCA_035483615.1 Solirubrobacteraceae bacterium
GGTATGGCCGCCGGAGCTGGCGAAGAAGTAGGTGATCGCAGGCTGTCCGCCGTAGGTGACGATCTGTCCGGCCGTCGAGGTGACGGCTGCGTTGGTACGTGAGGTTTCTGCCGCCTTGCCGAGATAGACCTGCGAGCGATCGTCGGAGTACACGTCGAACTTCGAGCCGCCCGCATGCGCCGTGATCGCGTAGGTGCGGCTCGCCACCGCCTGCGCTTGCAGCGCCGCCATCGCCCAGCTCGAGGACACCTCGGCTGCGACTACCCCGCGCACATATGTTTCGAGTGCGATCTGCCTCACCTTGCCGCGAAGAAGCACCTTCACGGAGGTGTTCGCAGGGGCCTGTCCAATCGCCGTGCCCGTGTAGTAGTGGCTGAGAATCGAGGTGTAGGACCAGCCGTGTTCGGCGTATCCGAGCGCTCCCTCCTGACTCATGCCGACGCCGTGCCCGTCGCCCGCCCCATCGATCACGAGGCTCGACGCGTGGGCTGTTCCGGCTCCCACCAGCGCAGACAGCAGCGCACAGACCGATACGCGCCTGAGCAGACCGTGGAGGCGGTGGTAGGTTGATCTCGTGGGGAGCATCCGTGCCCAGAGCAAAGAGAACGTCAGTCTGTCGCTGTTTCTGGGTAGAGAAGTCGCATGGTTCTTGGTTCGGATGAATGTCAGCGCTGCTTGAGCCGCGCAGGATGAATGGCGTCTGAAATGGCCGATCAAACAGAAGTGACAGCATCCGGAATGGCCGATCGAAGGGGTGCGAGGGACGCCGGCGAGCAGGCCGCGTTGGATCAGGTCCCGACGGGCCTGCACATCGGCGGGGAGTGGCGCGAAGCCACCGGTGGTGGCACCCTGTCCGTCGAGGACCCCTCCACAGGCGAGTCGCTGGTCGTTGTGGCCGATGCGACCCCCGAGGACGCGCTCGCCGCGCTCGCCGCCGCCGCGGATGCACAGACGGCGTGGGCGGCCACTGCGCCACGGGAGCGTGGGGAGATCCTGCGTCGCGCCTACGAGCTGCTGCTCGCGCGCATCGATGAGCTGGCGCTGGTGATGACTCTCGAGATGGGCAAGGCGCTCGGCGAATCGCGCGCCGAGATCACCTATGCCGCCGAGTTCCTGCGCTGGTTCTCAGAGGAGGCGGTGCGGATACATGGGCGCTACATGACCAACACCACCGGCGCCGGGCGCATCCTGACGATGCGCCAGCCCGTCGGCCCATGCGTTTTCGTCACGCCGTGGAACTTCCCGATGGCGATGGGCACGCGCAAGATCGCACCCGCGATCGCGGCCGGTTGCACGATGGTGGTGAAGCCCGCTCAGCAGACGCCCCTGTCGATGCTCGCACTGGCTCGCCTGCTCGGGGAAGCGGGCCTGCCGGGAGGCGTGTTGAACGTGATAACCGCCAAGCGCTCCGGCGCCGTGATCGAGCCGCTGCTGAAGGACTCGCGCACACGCAAGCTCTCCTTCACGGGCTCCACCGAGGTGGGGCGCGCTCTGATCGCTCAGTCCTCCGAGCAGATCCTGCGTGTGTCGATGGAGCTTGGTGGCAACGCGCCGTTCCTGGTGTTCGAGGACGCCGACCTGGACGCGGCCGTGGAGGGTGCGCTGATCGCAAAGCTGCGCAACGTCGGCGAGGCTTGCACCGCGGCCAACCGCTTCCACGTGCACGAGTCGATAGCCGATGAGTTCGCCGGGAGAATGGCCGAGCGGATGGCGAGGCTCACGGTCGGTCGCGGCACCGAGTCGGGCGTCGACATAGGCCCGCTGATCGACGACCGCCAGCGGGCGATCGTGGAGGAATTGGTGGGGGATGCGATCGATCACGGGGCAAAGCTGCTCATCGGTGGTGAGCGGTTGTCGGGGCCCGCCCATCCTGGCTATTTCTTCGCTCCGACCGTGCTCGGCGACGTGCCCTCCACTGCCCGCATCCTGCGCGAGGAGGTCTTCGGACCGGTTGCTCCGGTGGCGACGTTCTCGACCGAGGAGCAGGCTGTGAAGGCCGCCAATGCCACCGAGTACGGACTCGTCGCCTACCTCTACACGAGGGACCTCGATCGCACATTCCGGGTCGCGGAGGCGATTGAGGCGGGGATGGTGGGGGTAAACCAGGGAATCGTCTCCAATCCGGCTGCGCCATTCGGTGGCGTCAAGCAGTCCGGATTTGGACGCGAGGGAGGCTTCGAGGGCATCGCGGAGTACCTTGAGACGAAGTACGTAGCGCTGGCGTTGTGAACCGTTTGTGAATGCCGAAGATATGTGTCTATTCGTGTGGCTCGACCAAGTTCGCTCAAGTGGAAGGCGATAGCAACCGAATAGACGATAGGCGGTAGAACGGAGTGCTTTTCGTGCGTGGAGCAACAAAGGTTGGCTTTCAACAATCCTCCTCACGCGAGGTGGCGGTGGTGCACGGCCTGGAGACAGGCGATCCGCCGCCGAACGAGGCCATGGAGAGCGGCCCTCAGCCACGCCGGCTGCTCGCCCGGCTCACCGGCCCGACAGTCGATTCCCCACGCGCGGAGGGCTCGGGGCCCAACACCAATCCAGCTTCCCCCGACGGCGCCCCTCAGCGCCACCGGCCGCGTCCGAGGACGCCGTTCTTGCTGCTGCCGGCGCTGATGGCGATAGCGGCGCTGATAGTCGGTGGCCCGGTGCTTACCGCGCTCGGCGTGTTCGTGCTCGTTGCGATCGCGGCCGCCGCAGGCTGGTCGCTGGGCGACGATCGCCGCAAAGCGCTCCAGCTCGAGATAGACGAACGCAACGACGATCTTCGCCGGGCCCTCTCCGAGCTCGAGATCGCCCAGGCCGAGACGGTTCGGCGCCTGTCGATGGCGGTCGAGTTCAGGGACGAGGACACCGGCGCTCACATCGAGCGCATCGGCCGCTTCTCGACGCTGCTCGCCGAAGCGATCGGCATGAGCCCCGAGTTCTGCCGTCGCATCGGTCACGCCGCGCCCCTGCACGACGTCGGCAAGGTCGCGATCCCTGATGCCATTCTGCTGAAGCCCGGGTCGCTCACCTCCGAGGAGCGGGCGATCGTCGAGACTCACGCCGAGGAGGGACACCGCCTGTTGCGCGGCTCCTCTTCCTCGATCCTCGACATGGGCGCCACCATCGCCCTGAGCCATCACGAGCGCTGGGACGGCGGCGGCTACCCACGCGGCATCGCTGCCGAGAACATTCCGATCGAGGGTCGCATCGTTGCGATCGCGGACGTCTTCGATGCGCTCACCAGCCACCGTGTCTACCGCGAGGCGTTCTCGGTCGAGAAGGCGGTCGAGATGATGCTCGACCAGGCGGAGCGCCACTTCGACCCCGTGTTGCTGCACAAGTTCATGGAGGTGCTGGACAGCTCGGGCGCCGACGCGCGCACACGCGAGCGCTCCGATCCACGCTCGCTGTTGGCGGGCGCGCTGGAGATCTACACCGATGCGATGCGCCTCGGCGACGCCGAGCTCGCGGAGGAGGCGATTGCCTCAGCGATCGAGGACGGCATCGACCCGGCGACTCTCCGGGAGGAGGTTGTGGTCCCCGCCATGCGTCACATCGCAGAGCTGCGCGAGACGGGAGAGATCGATCTTGACACCGAGCATCGTGCGGACGCGATCACCCGCCGGGTGGGGGCGACGATGGACCGCTACATGCTCGCCCGCGGCTGAGGCCAGGCCGTGGCTAAAGTCCTGACGCAGCTTGCGCCGATAGATTCCCTCGCATGCCATCTCATTCAATAGTCACCGGCGGCGCCGGCTTCATAGGTTCTCACCTCGTCGACGCGCTGCTCGCGGCCGGCGAGGAGGTCACGGTCATCGACGATCTCTCCTCCGGCAAGGCATCCAAGGTGCCCGCAGGCGCGGAGCTGCGCGAGCTGGACATCGTCGATCGCGCGGCACTGGACCGCGTGTTCGAGGAGGTGCAGCCCAAAGCCGTCTACCACCTCGCGGCGCAGGCGTCCGTCACAGCATCCGTCGCCGATCCAGGTCGCGACTGCGCTGTCAACGTGCTCGGCACACTGAATGTCGTCGACGCCGCCACCAAGCTCGGCGCCTCGCTCTCGTTCACCTCCACCGGTGGAGCGCTCTACGGTGACGACGCGCCGCTGCCGACATCCGAGGATCGCATTCCCGCCCCGCTCGCGCCCTATGGGGCCTCGAAGTGGGCGGCGGAGGCGTACGTGAAGACCTGGTCGCAGTCCTCCGGGGTGCCCCACGCGATCTGCCGGCTCGGCAACGTCTACGGCCCACGCCAGAGCCCTCACGGCGAGGCCGGCGTGGTGGCGATCTTCTCCGATCACCTCCACTCGGGCAAGACACCGAAGATGTTCGGTCACGGGAAACCGACCCGCGACTATGTGTACGTGGGCGATGTCGTCTCCGCCCTGATGACCGCCAATGGAACCTCCGGCACCTTCAACATCGCCACCGGTGTCGAGACCGACGTGCTCACGCTCTGGAATGTGCTCAAGGCGGCCGCCGGCTCTGACATCGAGCCGCAGCTCGCCGACCTGCGCCCAGGCGAGCTGAAGCGCAGCTGCCTCGATACGAGCCTCGCTCAGCGCGAGCTTGGCTGGAGCGCGGCAGTCACCGTCGAAGAGGGCCTTCAGCGCACCTATGCGGCGCTTGTGGAGGAATTCCAGCTCGCAAGCTGACGCCCAGGGGTAGTAGAACCACCCGGCGCCGCCGAATAACGAAGTATGAGAAGGCCTGCCCGAGAGGCAGCCGCGACGGTCGCGACAGCTCTGTTGTTCGTGGCGACGCCCAGTGTGTCGCCTGTCTCCGTGGCGCAAGCCAGCGACTCTCCCGGAGGCGTGGCCGCTCCCACCGCGTCCGCCACTGCCCAGCCAGCAGGCGCCGGCCAGGTTGGTGGCACGGGGGCGTCAGCCGGGGCAAGCACTGATGCAGCGGGCGCAGGCGGGGCCGTCGCTCCCTCCACGAAAGGCACAGGAGGCAGCGAGTACGGCGTGGTGGCGCCCAGGCCCCGCGTCGTGCACAAGCCGGCGGTCCGCAAGCCGGTGGTGCACAAGCCGGCTCGCACGCCCCGCCACGCACATGCTGCCCCCAAGCCGAAAGTCGCGCCGACCAAGCCAAAGCCGGCGCCGACCAAGCCAAAGCCCGCGCCGGTGGCTGCGGGGGCTCCGAGCCCCGCCCAGACCGTCGGCGAAGGAGCCGTGTTCCCCGTGATCGGTCCCCACAGCTTCGGTGACGCCGCTAACCGCTTCGACGCGGGGCGCGCCGGGCACCTCCATCAGGGCCAGGATGTACTGGCAAGCGAAGGTCTTGAAGTGCGTGCGCCCCTGACGGGCACGATCATCACGACCGCCTATCAGGCGGGAGGCGCCGGATGGTATGTCGCCGAGCACACCGGCGACGGGCTCGACTTCCTATTTGCGCACTGTCAGGCCAGCTCGCTCGCCGTGAGCACGGGTGAGGCGGTGTCCACCGGACAGGCGCTCTGCAGGGTTGGGCAGACGGGGGATGCCACTGGACCACACCTGCACTTCGAGGTCTGGGTCGGCGGCTGGCAGGCGCCAGGCGGGTATCCGATCGATCCGCTGCCGTATCTGGAAGCCTGGGATCAGGCGGCCGTTGGCTGAGCGGAGGACTCTTCCAGCGCGCAGTCGGACACGCAGCTGGTGGGCCACCAGCACGTCAGGCAGGCTGCCACAACTCGATCCGATTGCCCTCAGGGTCGGTGACCCAGCCGAATCGACCGACACCCTCCATGTCCTGCGTCTCCTTGGCCACGTCGGCTCCCTTGGCGCGCAGTTGTGCGAGCATCGCCTCGAGGTCGCGGACCCGGAAGTTGATCATCACCTGCTGGGCCCGGGACCCGAAGTAATCGGTCCCTGACTCGAATGTCGCGAACACCGTCGGCCCGGCAACCTGGCGCCACAGACCGTTCTCATCGGCGTCCAGGCCAAGACAATCGCGATACCACGCGTTCAAGGCCACCGGGTCGGCGGCACGCATAAAGTGTCCACCGATCCCAAGCACACGCTCCATGTCGCCATCTTGTCAGGTCGGCGATTCGGGGCTGGTCCCACACTCTCGACTTCGGCCTCACGCCATAACCAGTTGCCCAGGATCCAGTGGAATCAACCTCTAGGTAGCCTGCCAATGGGCCAGGGCTCATTCTCTGCGGACCCTGGTCGTTGAACACAAGCCTGAGGAGGCGCGCGATGAAAGGGATCAGACGGCATCTGAGCTATGCCAATGTGACGGCTACGCTCGCGCTGGTGCTCGCGATGAGCGGAGGAGCGATAGCTGCCAGTGGAGGCTTTTCAAGCGGCGGCAAGCTGCAGGCGTGCGTGAACGGCGAAGGTGTCCTGAGGCTGCTCAAGCCGGGCAAGCATTGCGCTCGAGGCCAGCAAACGGTCGCGTGGAATCAGCAGGGGCCTGCCGGCGCACCCGGTGCAAACGGCGCTGCCGGAGCGCCGGGCGCACAAGGAGCTACAGGCCCAAGCGGGCCGTCAGGGATAGCCGCGCTGAATGGCGCTCCGGTGCCCGACGCGACGACTTCCCAGACAGCCGACAACGCGCTCGCGCTCGGCGGCATTCCGGCCTCGGGCTTCACACACAGCGACTGTGCTTCGACCACGGGACAGATCAAGGGCTTCGCGCTTGTCCCGGCGGTCCCGCAGGGGGGCTGGATACGGGTCAGCCCAAGTTACAACTGCAGCGGCCAGGCCGTCGAAGCCCTCGAGCCCGAACCAGGCGCAGGTATCTACATCGTCCGCTTTCAAGGCAATCCGGCCGAGATCGCCATGGCCACTGCGGTAGACGTCGAACCATTGCAGGGCCCTGGGGTCGCATCCGTCAAACAGCTGGCGCCGGGGGAATTTGAAGTTTATACAGCCTCACCGAGTGAACAGTTGGCTCAACAGGCCTTTGAGTTGCTTTTGCCTTGAGTGTCTGATGTCGGTCGAGCGTCCCCAGCGGTCTTTGGCTGCTGGGGCTCACCCGCCTCGCGGGCTGCTTCCCGTGGACTCGAGGCGGTAGGATCGGTGGTCGCGGTAGAGGCTTGCCCGGCCTCCTGCATGAGCTTGTCAAAGCGCGTGCCGTGCTCGCGCTTTGCGCGCTCCTGTAGCTGCGCGTACACGTCGAGGTCATCTTCGAGTCGGCGTGCCCGACCTGATCTTGGACCCACTTCACGTCGAATTCGTTCGCGATCAGAGCGATCGAGATGTAGGTTCGGCGCATGGTGTGAGGCGTGATGTGCGGGCACGGGCGAAGGCCACGGGCCTGCAGCCGCTCGTCCGTGAGCGTGGCCGCTTCGGTGAGAATCTCCGCGACGCGCTGGCGGGAGATCGGCGTGCTCTGAAGGGTTCGGGAACAGCGGGGCTTTGGGGCAGGCGTGAGCTCGGCGTAGGTTAGGGGCTCGGATGTCCCGGGCGAAGCGAGAGCCCCGTATGCGTCAGGTCGTGGTGCTTCCGCGGTCGCGCTCTTGTAGATATGGCGCTAGGTACTTGGCGGCGATCTTGCTTGGCGGCGACCATGTTGGTGTGTCGGTGAACTCCGAGCTGAACCCGTGTCCTCCGGTGATGTGAGCGGTGAGGTATTGAGGCTTCCCGTCCGTCAATAGCATGCCGTGGATCATGGGGTTGAAGCGCTGGGGCGTCACTGATGCCCCAGCCAGCGCAGCGATTGACTGTGCAGCAATGTCGGCCTGCTGCGAGCCGATGCCGCCGTGCTTGATGGGAAAGTCGGTAGCGTCGCCGGCCGCGTAGATCTGTTCGACACCTGGAACCCGGCAGTATGGGTCCACTTGGATGAAGCCGTGATCGCCGAGCGGGATGCCGCGCACTGCGGGTCCGAAGAGCTCTGGTAGCGCGATCACTCGATCTACCTCGAGGTGTCGGTCACCGGGATTGATCACGACCTCGCGGGAGGTGGGAACCTCGGCATAGGCGGAAGTGATCGTCTTGATGCTTGCTCGGACGAGGAGCTCGGCTATGGAACTGCTTGCCGACGCGCCAAAGATCGCGAGCGGGCAGTCCTCTGGAGTGACAATCGTCGTCTCCAAATCAATACCCGTGTCGTAGGCGCGTCCGGCTGTCATTAGCGCGAGCTCGTACAGCGGCAGTGGCCAGGCCATGCGGCCGGGTGTGACAAACGCCAGCTTGTGTATGAAACCGCCCTCGACATCCTGGATCAACCCGTGCATTGTCTCGTCGAGATCGCGGTCGTCGATCGTCAAGGCGTGCTTGTAGCGCTTGTTAATGCTCGCGCCAAGTGCTAGGACAAGCGCGTCGTACTCGATCGCCTCGCCGGCCTTCGTGTGGATCGTCCGCCCGACCGGGTCGATCCAGCCAAGTTCGCCGGGTAGCAACGTCGCTCCAGCATCGCGCACGATTGGGGCAAGTGGATAGCGGCGGGCCGAACCGCGGGCGAACGGCTCGCGGACCACCATCGGCCGGTATACAAACTCGGTGTTGGGAGCGATCACCGTCACATTGATTCGGTCGCGCCCAAGATCGGCCAGGGCCAGCACCGCCTCAAGCGCGGCCACTCCGCCCCCTACAATGACCACGCGAAGCTGGTCCGGATGCGAGCCTTTCGCGGTCTCGGCGTGTGCAGTGCCAGCCATGACTACTTACCAGCGTTGCCGTTTCTGGCGTTGCCGTTCTTGTCTGCCTTGCTGTTCTTGGACTGCGTCAGGACTGGCGCATCTGGGAACTCGTCGGTCGTGCCGATGAGGATTGTGAGCAGGTCGCTGATCCGTTGCACGCGGCCAAGGCGGTCGGGAAGCGGAAGACCGGATTGGATCGTGTAGTGGTTGCGGCGTCCGTTGCGCTCTCTTGTGATGTAGCCGCCGTCGGTGAGCTCTGTGACGATCCGGTGGGCGGCCCGTTCGGTGATCCCGACCCGCTCGCTGATCTCTCGTAGAAGCACGCCTGGATCGTGGGCGATGCAGGCTAGGACTTGGGCGTGGTTCGTCAGGAACTTCCAGCGATGAGCAGTGGTCTCAATCATAAGTAGAGACTAGCGTATCTAGATTCTGATTTCCTAGAAATCTATTTCCTTGATCTAAAATTCATGCTATGTTGTTCAAGTCCGCGGTGCTCTTCAGGTCGCTGGCGCTAATGCGCACATCAAACGAAATGAGGTTCACCGTGCCCAGCTCAGTAATGCCACCTCCATCCGCCGCGACCGCCGGCAACGGCGTCCCGCGGCTCGAGACTGCTGATCCTGTTGTCGATGGGCAACTTCGGCCCTCGCCGCGTCCCCGATCACCACGAAGCCCACTACTGGCGAAACTCACTGGCCTGACTTCGATAGCCATGGTCGCCGCACTGGGCATCGTGGTCGTCGGGATCCTCGCCGTCGTAGGAGGCGGCTATGACAAGAAGGTCGTCCATGACCAACTTGTCCCACAGAAGATCTTCTTCCCTGCCGCTGGCAGCCCTGAGCTGCTACCCGGTGTGAAGCAGTACGCAGGTCAGCAGCTAACCACGGGTAGCCAGGCCAAGGCTTATGCGAACAATTTCATCAACGTGCACCTGTCCAAGATCGCCGGTGGACAGACTTATGCACAGGTCAGCACAGCAGCTCTCGCCGCGCCGACCAACGCAAAGCTGGCCGAAGAGAAGGCAACCCTGTTTCAGGGCGAGAGCCTGCGCGGCCTGCTCCTGAACGCCTGGGGATGGTCACTCGTCGGCACTATCGCCACCCTCGCCGGATGGATACTCATAGCTTTGGGAGCAATCCTGTTCCTGCTCCCATTGGCCAACTGGCAGGTTAACCTCAGAGGTAGAGGCGCTGCGACAGCCGGTGCATGATGAAGGCTCTTGTTTACCACGGTCCCGGCCAGCGCGGCTGGGACACCGTGGATGACCCCACGATCATCGATCGGACCGACATCGTCGTGCGAATCGACACCTCGACGATCTGTGGCAGCGACCTGCACATTCTCAATGGCGACGTGCCCGAGACGACTCCAGGCACGGTGCTAGGGCACGAGGCCGTCGGTACCGTGCAGGAGATCGGCTCGAGCGTGAGCACTCTTGCGGTCGGCGACCGCGTGCTCATGTCCTGCATAAGCTCCTGCGGGCGCTGCCGCTTCTGCAAGGAAGCTCGCTACGGACAATGTCTCGACGGCGGCTGGATCTTCGGACATCTGATCGACGGGTTGCAGGCCGAGTACGCACGAGTCCCGTTTGCTGAGAACTCCGTCTACAAGATCCCCGAGCAGCTCAGCGACGAGCAGGTTCTGTTCCTCGCCGACATCCTGCCGACGGCCTACGAGGTGGGCGTCCTGAACGGCAAAGTCTCACCTGGCGACGTCGTGGTGGTGGTGGGCGCCGGCCCGATTGGTCTCGCCGCGATGCTCACCGCAAGTCTGTACACGCCCGGACGAATCGTCGCGATCGATCTCGCCGATAGCCGACTCGAGAGCGCCCGGCTCTTCGGAGCCGACGCTACGATCAACAACGGACGCGAGGATGCCCTCGCCCAGATCATGGAGCTCACCGACGGCATGGGCGCAGACGTCGCGTTCGAGGCCGTGGGCGTACCAGCCACGTTCGAGTTGGCCACTGAACTGATCCGGCCCGGAGGACGGGTGGCGAACATCGGCGTGCACGGCCATTCCGCAACGCTCCACCTTGAGAAGCTCTGGACCCGCGATATCACGATCACCACAGGACTCGTGGACACTCGCACGATCCCGCAGCTGATGAGCATTGTGGCAAGCGGCCGCCTCGACCCGACCGTATTCGCAACACATCACGTTCCGCTCGAGGACACGATGAGCGCCTATGACACATTCGCCGACGCCACGAACACCGGTGCACTCAAGGTCGTACTCAATGGCACCGAGAGTGACCGTAGTTCTCAGGCACTCGTCGGCGCTACTTCAGCCGGATGACTCGACTGCAAGGCAACCCATCATCGATCGTGCCCCGGACGTCAGCAGCTCAGGAGAGCGCGCCCAGACAGGCAATGCACAAGTTCCGCCATGCCCGCCCGCCCAAGCTGGCCGACGAGCGCGACGGTCTAAACGATCGGATCGCGAGCTTCATCGCCCGGACCGTTGGCTCCATGTGGATGTTCTACCTCAGCATCATTGCCTTCACGATCTGGATGAC
>DATHPT010000165.1:0-7627 GCA_035483615.1 Solirubrobacteraceae bacterium
GTGCTCGATCCTCACCCCAAATGCGTCTGGCGGCGAAGGCGGCCCACCCGCGAGCTAGTGTTGCGTGCATGACCTACACAACCGCCGAGGGCAGACAGCAGGTGCTCGATGCGCTGGCGCTCGCCGTCGATGAGATCGGTCTCGCGCTGGCGCTTCTGAGCGAGGCCTATGAGCATCTGGATGAACAGGCGGCCGAGCGCCTTGAAGAGGCGTTGTTCCAGCCCATCCAAGCTGCCTATGGCCGCGCCAAGCGTACGCACGCGAGCTTCGCCGAGCGCAGTGGACTGCCCGCTCGCACATTCCAGTCGCCCTCCCAGGTCGCCCCCTCGAGCAGCGCCAAGGACCTGGTGGATGCGGCTGTCGAGGCCGCCGCCAAGGCGGATGGAGCGCTCGTCGAGCTGCAGGACTCGATGCTGCCGGTCGAGGTCGGGGATGTCGAGTTGAGGGCGGGGCTCTCAGAAGTGCGTGAGCTCGTGGGCGGTATCCGGTCGCGTGCCCGCGAGCTGGTGCGCACGCTGGGTCGCTAGGCTCCGGTTGGCTGGGAGCCGAGGCCTCGCACCAAGGCAAGCAGCGCCTCGGAGGTTCCGCGCGCGTTGTGTCCGCCGGCAGCCAGTCGCCGTATGGCAAGTCCTGTCATGAGGGCAACCACTGTGGGTGCGTGTCGCTCGCCGTCGGGAATGCCAAGCGCGGTGAGCGCGGCTGTCGCTATCTGCTCGTGGGCTTCAAAGCAACGCTGCGACGCATCGCGCAGCTCCGGGTCACGGGCTGCATGCAGGTGCAGCTCCATTTCGGCTATTTGCTGAGGAATGTCGGATGCGGTGGCGATGATCCGCTCGACCGCTTCGGCCACCTGCTCGACATTGGGGTCCTGGGTGGCGAGGTCACGGGCGATCTGCTCGCGCCGAGCGGTCTCCTCCTCCACATAAAGCAGCAGGCTCTCGTGCAGCAGCTGAGCTTGGCTTGCGAAGTGATAGGTCAGCGAGCCGAGCGACACGCCGGCAGCTGTGGCGACACGGCGGTTGGTGACGGCGGCGACGCCGCCTGAGGCGATCAGCTGGAGCGTCGCGCGCAGAATGCGCTCGCGAGCGCCGGTCACAGATGTGCTCGGCAGCTCCTCTTTCGAGAGCGCCGCCGTTCCTGCGAGAGGAGCATCCGCTCCGGCACTGGGCTCGGTGAGGGAGGCCGATGTCGAGGGTGAGGTCACAAATACTCCTGGGCGCTCGCGAGGTGAGGCGCCACAAGCTCCTCCCAACGCTCGACCCTTTCCAGTTGGGCAGCGAGCGACAGAAGCATATGCTCGCTGTTGGCCGGACCAAGCAGTTGCACGCCAACCGGCAGGCCCTCGCCGGTGAAGCCTGCCGGCACGCTGACACCGGGCCAGCCGAGCACGTTCCAAGGCCACGCGTAGGGGCACGTGCCTGCGATCACCTGCTGGGTTGCCCGGCTCCCGAGGCCGGCGGTGGCGCCGATCGGAAGCGGTGGGCCGGCGCTCGTGGGGGTGATCAGCACGTCAGCTGCATGGAAGACAGAGCCGATGCGACGGTGCAGAAGGGGCTCGAAGCGCCGCGCGAGCGGCAACACCGATCTCGCCAACACTCCTCCCAAGCGCGCCGTCTCGCGGGTGCGCCGGTCAAGCAGCGATCGATCTGGCACCCGCTGGGCCCACTCATGCACGCCGGCCTCACCGCGGGCCACCAGGGCGAGCCCCATCAGCCCGTAGCGTGGGTCTGCCTCGATCACGTCGTGACCAAGCTCGCCGAGAACGCCCACCAGTCGCAGAGTGGCCGCTCGGATCTCCGGGTGCAGCTCGACTCGGGCCGCGCTGTATGGGTGGCGCAGCGACAGCGCGATTCGCAACCGGCGTGGCTCGCGCTCGACGGCCTCGGCGTACGGTTCGGAGGCGGCGGGCGGAGCGTGCAGGTCCTCGGGATGGTTGCCACTCAGCACATCGAGCATCAGCGCGGCGTCGGCGACGGTGCGAGTCAGTGGACCGAAGCAGGTGAGGCCGTTGAAGGACTCGCGGTCTGGCCAGGTTGAGATGCGTCCGCGCTGTGGCTTGACGCCGACCAGGTTGCACCATGAGGCAGGAATCCGTACCGAGCCAGCGCCGTCCGAGCCCACGGCGGCGGGCACGATTCCGGCGGCCACGGCCGCGGCCGACCCGCCACTGGAGCCCCCGGGCGTGTGGTCGAGGCTCCACGGGTTGCGGGTAACGCCGAAGGCATAGCCCTCGGTGAACGGGTAGAGGCCGATCTCGGGGGTGTTGGTCTTGCCGATGATGATCGCACCGGCCGCGCGCAGACGGCGGACCATCTCGCTGTCGACCCGCGCGGGAGGAAATGAGCCCGAGCAGCCAAATGAGGTCGGCTCGCCGGCAACGTCGACGTCGTCCTTGACGGCAACCGGCACACCCAGAAGCGGCAGACGCCGGCCGCGCTCCAGTTGCTCGTCGGCCTCCCGTGCGGCCGTCTGCGCCGTCCCGGCGCAGACGATCCGGAAGGCGTTGAGGGTCGATTGCGTCGCCTCGATTCTCCCGAGAGCTTCCTCAACCAGCTCGGCAGAGGTCGTCTCACCAGCTGCCAGGGCTGCCGCGCAGTCGCGGAGCCCTGTCGGTCGGGCGCTGGCAGGTCGGCGGTGAGGGGATGCGGAGGGTGGGCTGGTCGAAGGCATCGTCACTCCTGTGGACAGGGGCGCAGAGCTTGACCTGGAGCGTCTGCACCGTTCGTTCGTTCGAACGAACGGTACCACTGAAGCTTGGGCTGACGTGGCTCGCCCAGCGGTCGCGGCGGACATAGACTCAGCGAGATGCCCAACGATGCGAAGGCCCAGGACATCGCCGCGATCGTCCGTCGCTTCCACGATGCGCGGCGAAACAGCGATCTCGTCGTGCTGCAAGGCTTTCACGCGCTCAAGCACGCGCTGCGCTTCGGAGCCCACATCGAGTTGGTGGCATGCGCCGACCCTCAGGAGCTGGCCAGCCTCGCACAGGGCCTGGCCCCTGAGCTGAGCTCGGAGATGCAGCGTCTCGGGGTCGTCCTGCCGGCAGAGGCGTTCAAGCGGCTGGGACCGTACGTTCCCCACACGGGCGTGGTGAGCATCGCGCGGCGGGTGGTCACCGAGCCGCTTGCGCTGCTGGCGAGCGAGTCAGATGCTCCGATCGTGCTGCTCGAGGATCCACGGCACTTCGGCAACCTCGGGGCGGTGGTGAGGGTGGCCGCGGCCGTCGAGGCCGCCGCCGTGCTCACAACCGGCCGTCAGGATCCGTGGGACCCGGTTGCCGTGCGGGGCTCCGCAGGGCTGCACTTCGCTTTGCCGGTCGCTCGTGTGGAGCGCCTGCCGCAGACCGACAGGCCGCTGCTCGCGTTCGACCCGGAGGGTGAGGAGCTGTGCCCCGAGCTCGTCCCCCCGCGTGCGCTGCTCGCGTTTGGGACCGAGCGCGCAGGCTTGAGCGATGAGTTGCTTGACAGGGCCGACGCGCGTCTGCGCCTTCCGATGCGCGAGGGCGTCTCGAGTCTGAACCTGGCGACATCGGTCGCGGCTGTCCTCTACAGCCTGCGCCTCGTGCGAGAGACCTGAGACGCCACCGATCGCCACCTGCCTTCGCGGCTATGGCCGGCATCTTGTGCGGGGGCCTGCCGATCGATGTCGCCAGTCCTCGCGAGCGTTGCTGCAGGCGGCTTGGGCGGGCTCGTGGGAACGTTGGCTCTAAGGAGCGCTGGCTCTAAACAGCCTCCGATGGCATGTAGGGCGCGAGCTCGCGGCGGGCGATCGAGAGCTTGTGGACCTCGTCGGGTCCGTCTGCCAGTCGCAGCGTGCGCAGATGGGCATAGGCCCAGGCGAGCGGAAAGTCATCCGAGACGCCGCCGCCGCCGTGGACCTGGATCGCGCGGTCGATCACCTTCAGGGCGATGTTGGGCGCGGCCACCTTGATCGCGGAGATCTCCGTGCGCGCATGACGGTTGCCGACGGTGTCCATCAGCCAGGCTGTCTTGAGTGTGAGCAGCCGAGCCATCTCGATCTCGATGCGAGCCTCGGCGATCCAATCCTGGATGTTGGCGCGTGCGGCGATCGGCTGGCCGAAGGTGGTCCGTGCGACGGCGCGCTTGCACATGGCTTCGAGCGCCCGCTCGGCGGATCCCAGCGAGCGCATGCAGTGGTGGATGCGCCCAGGCCCGAGTCGGGCCTGGGCGATCATGAAGCCGTCGCCCTCGCCCGCGATCAGGTTGGAGGCCGGCACACGCACGTCCTCGAACAGGATTTCGGCATGACCCTCCTGGTCCTGGTAGCCGAACACAGGCAGCCCCCGCAGGATCTGGACGCCCGGCGTGTCGATCGGCACGAGGATCTGGCTCTGCTGACGGTGGCGGGGAGCATCCGGGTTGCTCTTGCCCATCACGATCATGATCCGGCAGTGCGGATGCAGCGCGCCGGAGGTCCACCACTTGCGCCCGTTGAGCACGAACTCGTCGCCCGCCCGCTCGATTCGCAGCGAGATGTTGGTTGCGTCCGAGGAGGCCACCTCCGGCTCGGTCATCGCGAAACTGGACCGAATCTCACCTTCAAGTAGAGGCTTAAGCCACTGCTCCTTCTGCTCGGGAGTCGCGAACTGATTAAGGACCTCCATGTTGCCTGTGTCCGGCGCCGAGCAATTGCACGCCTCCGAGGCGATATGGCTGCGTCCCAGGATTTCCGCGAGTGGCGCATAGTCGCTATTGGAGAGGCCCGCGCCGTGGTCGGCGTCCGGCAGGAACATGTTCCACAGCCCAGCCGCACGCGCCCGCTCCTTCAACTCCTCCATGACCTGTGGCTGGTGGTGCGGGTTGCCTGACTCGGCAAGCTGGCGCTCGTACACCGGCTCGGCGGGATAGACGTGCTCGTCCATGAACGCCTCCAGGCGCTCCTGGAACTCGATGCAACGCTCGCTTGGCTTGAAGTCCATCGGGTTTCCTTTCGGCAGTGGGCCGGCGGATAGGATCATCGCCGATGACGCAGGAATCGGCGGACTACAAGGCGGCAGGCGTCGACTATGACGCGCTGGACGAGGGCAAGCGCATGGCGATGGCCAGGGCGCTCGCCACCTCGCCACTGCTCGGCGTGCGAGGAGGGCAGGCGCTCGACGCCTCCCGTGGCGAGCCCGCGTTCGTGTTCGACTTCGACGGGCGCACCCTTGCGTTCGTGATGGAGGGGCTGGGCACGAAGTCGGTCGTTGCTCGGCACGTGCTGCAGCGCCACGGAGTCAACCGCTTCGCCGATGTCGCCTATGACACGGTCGCGGCGATCCTCAACGACCTCTGTTGCGTCGGCGCGCTGCCACTGGTCGTAAACGCCTATTTCGCCACAGGCGCTTCGGAGTGGTACGCCGAGCCCGAGCGCGCGGGGGCGCTGCTGGAAGGCTGGCAGCGCGCCTGTGTCGACGCCGGATGCGTGTGGGGCGGTGGCGAGTCTCCATCGCTGCCGGGGCTTGTGCACGAGCAGGACATCGAGCTCGCGGGCGCGGCAGTTGGCGCGGTGCCGCCGGGACGCTCGCCGATTCTCGGGGAGGAGCTGAAGGCGGGGGACGAGATCATCCTCGTCGCCTCAAACGGCCTGCACGCGAATGGAGCCTCGCTTGCGCGGCTGCTCGCCGAGCGACTGCCCGACGGCTACGCGACCGCCCTGCCGAGCGGACGCACTCTCGGCGAGGCGCTGTTGGACCCGTCGGTCATGTACGTGCCGCTGGTCGAGGTGTTGATCGAGGCGGGCATAGGCGTGTCCTATCTCAGCCACGTGACCGGTCACGGCCTCCTGAAGCTGATGCGCCCGCCACGGCCGCTCAGCTACCGCATCTCCAAGCTGCCGCCGGTTCCGGAGGTGCTGGCGTTTCTCGTCGACAGGACTGGTCTGGACGCACACGCCGCGTACTCGACGTTCAACATGGGCTCTGGTTACGCCATCTACTGCGAGGCGGGCGCGGGCGAGGCGGTCGTCGCGCTTGCTCGAAAGCTCAGCTTCGATGCGGTCTTGGCTGGTTTGGTCGAGCCTGGACCGCGCCAGGTGATCGTCGAGCCGCTGGGTGTCGTGTATGCCGGCAGCGAGCTCGAATTCTCTGCGGGAGAGCACCCACCTAGTTGAACCTGTCTGCCGATCCGGCTAATCTTGCGAGCAAATCGCCAATGCTTCCCGAACGGTTGAGACGTTGGGGGACTCGATGTCGCCGGACCGTCAAGGATCCGGAGCTACCCGGATCGTAGGCGGACCTGTCCATAAACAGAGGAGAGAAGCTGATGCGCAGAGCATCTACCCGTTTGGCCCTGCTCGGCCTTGCCGTAGCGACCCTGGGCCTGCCGGCAGCCGCGGGGGCGACGCCGGTGGTCACACTCAAGGTCAAAGCCGTCCCGATCCCGAAGAACCCGAGCTCCAACGGCGGCCCGACCTACCCGGGAACCGGCAACATCTTCGGCGCCGGCACCGACGTCGAAGCCGAAATCAAAATCAGCGGCACCGAATACGGTGGCTTCCCATCGCCGCTGACCGGCGTGACGTTCTACACGCCTCCTGGCTCGAAGCTGACCACCAAAGGGTTCGTGACCTGCTCGGCCGCGATCCTCGAAAGCCATGAAGTGCAGAAGTGCCCGTCGAAGTCGGTGGCCGGCCCGAAGGGCTCGGCCAGCGGTGTCGTCAGCTTCGGCGCCACGCGCGTGCACGAGACGCTGACGGTGCAACCGTTCTTCGAGTCAGGTGGAAACCTTGCCTTCTACGCCGAAGGCACCTCACCGGCCTCGATCGAACTCCTCTCCACGGGCAAATTCAGCTCGCCGTCGGGTGGGTTCGGCCCTGTGTTGACCACCGAAGTCCCGCTCGTGCTGACGGTGCCAGAAGCTCCGTACGGATCTGTTGAAAACATCAAGGTCAAGGTCGGCGCCGCCTTCATGAAGGGCAAAAAGCTGATCTCCTACGGCACGCTGCCCAAGAAGTGTGCGAAGGGCGGCTTCCCGGTCAAGGCCGAACTGAAATTCCTCAGTGGAGAAACGGTCCCTGTCAGCGTGAAGGCCCCGTGTCCAAAGAAATAGGTCGGTAGCGGAGGTAACCAGCTACAGAAACGATCGCGGCGGCCGCTCTCGCTGAGGGCGGCCGCCGGCAGGACTTCGAGGAAACCAACGGAACAGATGCCAGGAAAGGGCGCTCAGGGCGTCCGATCCGAGCAACAGCGGGAGGGGCGGCTCATTCTTGGATGAGTCGCCTTATCCTTGTCATAAACACAGAGGTAGATCGGGTTGAGGACGCAGATGGAGGGGATCAGGAGGGGCAAGGCCGCGGTCGTGGGCGCAGCCTGCGTGGCCGCGCTTGTGGCGGTCGTCCTGCTGGCCACCTCCGCCGGCGGCTCGAATGGCGGCTACAGCGTGCGGGCGATCTTCGACGACGCCGGCAACCTGACCGTCGGTGAGGACGTCAAGATCGACGGGGTCAAGGTCGGGACCGTCGGGTCGGTCGAACCCACCCCGCATGCGAAGGCTGCGGTCGTGCTCGACATCAAGACCCCCGGTTTCCAGGACTTCCGCAAGGACGCAAGCTGCACGATCCGCCCGCAGGCGCTGATCGGCGAGAAGTTCGTCGACTGCCTGCCGACCCAGCCGCGCATGGAAGGCAC
>DATHPT010000166.1:0-8013 GCA_035483615.1 Solirubrobacteraceae bacterium
TGGCAGCCACCTCGACGTAAAGCACCTCACCGGGGGTCACCGGGAGCGCGCCGGCCACCACTGCGCCGGCGCCACCGGGAGCGCCCGACTGGAAAGGACTGTCGGCAAAAGCGGTTTCACCCGCCGCGCCGACCGCCCGCACCCGCACGCTTGTGACGCCCACAGGCACCGTGAACGACTGCTCGGCGCCGTTCGAGGTGAATGTTTCGGTGATCTTCGAATCCGCCGAGGCCGGGCCGGCCGCGAGTGCGGCGGTCGCAAGCGCGGCGCCAACCGCACCCATGCCGATCCTGGCGCTGCGACGGGCCGCGCCGTGTCGGCGCCGTGCGCCTGGCAGTGGCGAGCTCGCTCGAGGAGTTGGGCCTGTTTGCGGGCGGCTTGCGAAGATCGTGGTCATCTGATGGGCTCCTGGATCGGTGTTGAGATCGGCGAAGTTGACCGCCTGCGACCTCCTCGACATCGGTATGGGCCGGCTTGAGAGATGACGCCCATCGCGCAGAGGCGATCTCAAAACGCTGAGGGCCTGGGCCCCTCGTCCGGCGGTGTCGTACCGTTGGGTGCGCGTGCCCCCGTAGCTCAGCTGGATAGAGCGTCGGACTTCTAATCCGAGGGTCGCAGGTTCGAATCCTGCCGGGGGCATCCTGGTGAGCGAGACCGGTGGGTGTGGGCCGGTGGTGAGCCAGACCAGCAGTGTGGGCCGGTGGGGGCCAGACCAGCAGTGTGGGCCGGTGGTGAGCCAGACCAGCAGTGGCCCGGTGGTGAGCGAGACCCGGCGGCGTTGGCCGCAGGAGCGCGCTGCGCCTTGCGGATGAGATGTCTCTGTCTCCAGACGCGGGGGCTGCCGGCCTCCCGTCGGTGCTGCGCTTGCGCTGGCCCCGATCTTGCCTGTGACGCTCGCGGGAGGCCGACCTCTCGTGCAGACTCGCCGTCTGCACGCGCGCACTCCCGCGCATTCCTTAAGCAATCTTGAGGCAAAGTGTGCAAAAGTTGCATTCATGAGCCCTGTTGAGGATCCAGAGTCGGACCTGACGCGCAAGCAGCGTCGTGAGCAGGCGCGCGAGCAGCGCAAGGCGATGGAGGAAGCCAGCGCCGCGCAGTCCGCGCAGCGCAAACGGCTGATTCAGCTCGGCGGGATCGCCGGGGTGGTGGTGGTGATCATCGCCATCATCCTGATCGCGACCGGCAGCGGCGGCTCCAAAAACGCGCCCGCCCCGAAAAGCGCGGCGGCCAACGCCGCGGCGACTGAAGTCATCTCGCTGCTGCAGGGCATTCCTCAGAACGGCAGCACCCTCGGCAACCCCAACGCGCCTGTCACGATTCAGTACTACGGCGACCTGGAGTGCCCGTTCTGCAAGCAGTTCACGCTCGGCGCGCTGCCTCCGATCATCAAGAAGTACGTGCGCACCGGCAAGGTCAAGATCGAATACCGCTCGATGCAGACGGCCACGCGCGAACGGGAAACCTTCCAGACCCAGCAGACCGCGGCGCTCGCCGCCGGCAAGCAGAACCTGATGTGGCACTACGTCGAGCTCTTCTACCACGAGCAGGGAGAAGAGGACAGCGGCTATGTCACCGAAAGCTACCTGCAGGGGCTGGCAGCCCAGATCCCGGGTTTGAACCTGTCCGACTGGAGCGCAGCCCGCAACGATCCGGCCTACGCCAACCAGATCATCAGCGACGCCCAGAGCGCCAACCAGAACGGTTTCACGGGCACCCCGTCGTTCATGATCGGCAAGACGGGCGGGACGCTTCAGAAACTCGAAAACTCGTCCTTCACCGACGCCGGCCCCTTCGAAGCGGCGATCGAAAAGCAGCTGAAAAGCTAGGGAGTGAGCGGGCGATGGCGCTGCCGATTAGCACCTCCCCCCTTCCCGCAGTCCGGCTCGGGCCTCCGCCGCCGATCCAAGTGTTCTCGGCTCCGCGTCAAGCAGGGATTCCGCGACGATGAGCCGGCGGGCGCTGCGAATCACGATGATCGTGCTGACCTCGGTCGGCCTGGGGGTGGCGATCTATCTGACGTACGTCCACTACTCGGGCCATCCCCCGGTGTGCACGGCCGGGGGAAGTTGCCTGAAGGTGCAGACCTCGGTCTACTCGAAGCTCGCGGGCGTCCCGGTGGCGCTGATGGGCCTGATCGGCTATATCGCGATCCTCGGCTCGCTGCTCGTCCCGGAAAGCGAGACGAGCCGCTTCGCCACGCTTGCCTTCACGATCGGCGGCTTCGGGTTCTCCGCCTATCTGACCTATCGGGAGCTGTTCTCGATTCACGCCGTCTGCGAGTGGTGCGCGTCGAGCGCCGTGATCATGACGATCCTGATGGCGCTGTCGGTGTGGCGCTTCCTGTGGGGAGAGCCCGACCCCTATGAGTCGCCGCGGGTCGAACCCACCGAAAGCCCACAGACAGCCCCTGCGAACTGACGCGAGCTAGTAGGGTCGCCTGCACGATGGGGTCCCCGCGCGTGCCTGCCTCGACGTCCCTGCACGACATCGAGAGCCAGAAGCGGCTCGCCGCCGAGGCCGCGGCGGCGCTGGTCGAAGACGGCGCACGGGTGGGCCTGGGGACCGGCTCGACGGTCGCGCATCTGCTTCCGGCGCTGGCTGCCCGCGGGTTGAGCATCCGCTGCGCGGCGACCTCCCCCGCCACCGAGCGGGCCGCCCGCGAGCTGGGGCTCGTGGTCGAGGAGCTTGACGCTCTCGGTGGGCTGGACATCGCGATCGACGGCGCCGATCAGATCGACCCGCGCGGCTGGCTCGTGAAGGGCGGCGGCGGCGCCCACACACGCGAGAAGATCGTGGCCGGCGCCGCCGAGCGGTTCGTTGTGATCGCCTCGGCGGAGAAGGCGGTTGGCGAGCTGGGTCCCCCGGTACCGCTGGAGATCCTGCGTTTCGGGGCCCAGATGACGCTGGCCTCGCTTGGAGAGGCGGTTTTGCGCGACTGGCCACCGAGCCCCGAGGGCAATCTGATCGCCGACTACCTGGGTCCCGTGGCAGATGCGCAGGCGCTGGCGGCGCGACTGTCGGGCACACCGGGAGTGGTCGACCACGGCCTGTTCGCGCCCGAGTTGGTGAGTGACATCCTGATCGCCGGCCCGGGCGCCGGCGGTGTCGAGCATCGCAGATTGAGAAAAGGGGACCCATGACCGAATCGCCTACCGCAGCCAAACCCGACCGCCGATTCGTGGTGCTCGTGACCGGCGCATCGAGTGGGATCGGCGAGGCCACGGCACGCAGACTCGCTCGGATGCCCAATTCCTCGGTGGTGCTGGTGGCGCGCCGCGAGGAGCGTTTGCGCACGCTCGCGGCGTCTCTCGGCGAGCACGCCGGCTTCCTCGCGGTGGATCTGCTCGACGAGGACGCCCCCCGGCGCATCCGGGCGCACCTTGCCGAGCGTCACGGGCGACTCGACCTGCTCGTCAACAACGCAGGCGCCGCCTGGCGCGGCAGCTTCGCCGAGGCTGGCTATGAGAACGTGAGGCGCACGATGGCGATCAACTTCGACGCGCAGGTGCGGCTCACCGAGGAGCTGATCCCACTGCTGCGGGAGAGCGCGCCGAGCGCGATCGTGAACGTGGCGAGCACCGCCGGGCGCGTTGCGCGGGCCGGCTCAGGCGCCTACAGCGCCTCGAAGTTCGCGCTCGCCGGATGGTCGGACTCGCTGTGGGCCGAGGAGCGCCCGCACGGCGTCCACGTCGGCCTGGTGCTCCCTGGGTTCATCGCCACCGAAGGCTTTCCCCAGGCAGAGCTCACCGCCCGTCCGCTGACCCGCTGGATCGTCTCCACCCCACAGAAGGCGGCCGAGGCGATCTATCAGGCCGGGGTTGAGCGCAGACCGGAGCGCTACGTGCCGCGCCCCTATGCGCTGGCGGCCGCCCTGCGGGTGGTGGCGCCGGGGCTCGTGCGCCGGGTGCTCGGCGGCGGCGCCGCACAGGTGATGACCACCGTCACCGGCGCCGACATAGTTGAGGGCAAAGGCTCCTAGCCTCGACCGTCACGGCCGACAGCCGAGGACGAAAGGTCCTGGACTCGCTCAAACCAGACGCAGCAGACGACGGCAATGAGCGCCGGGGCCTACCGGACCGGAGCGAGACGGCGTGGCGCAGCGATCAACTGCACTTCGATTTCGCTGCGCTCGAGAGTTCGCTGAGCGCGGTGCCCGCGGTGCTGACCTGTCCCGCGAGGCTGGCTATCGCAGTGAGCTTCGCCTTGGTGGTGGTCGCTGAGGAGAGTTCTTTGACTGTTCCGTCGAGCGAGCTCACAGATTTTTCGATCGCGGCTGTCTGTGTGGGGAATTCACTCTTGGCGGAACTGACCACGGCGTTCGCGTCCGCGTTCACCTTCTGCAGGCTCGCTTCGACTCCGCTGACGCCGGACTGCAGGTTCAGGCTGCCCAGCGATTGCACCGATTTTTCCAGTTCGCTCACGTGGGAGCAGAAGGCCGGCTTGGAGCTGCCACAGCCACTGAGCGCCCACACGCCGACCAGGGACAGAGCCAGCAGACACAGCACACGCGGTCGCGGTGAGCCCAGCGCCGACCGCACTGCTGTGCCGGCGCTGTGGGGTCGAGATGTCGGCGGCACCCGCGGGATCATATAGCGACCGCACTCAGGCGAAGCTGCGGAAAAACCGCACTCTTCGACCCCTCCTAGGTGCGGTGTTCCACGGTTATCCCAAAATGGGAACGGGCCTAGTCTCTCCAGCGTGCCAGGACCCTCGGCTGCCCAACATGTGGGTCCCCACCGTTGGCTTGTCCGCAGCCTGATCGGGTTGGCGACGGTCCTCGGGATCGTGGCGATCTTCGCGGTGTGGGCCAATCGGCAGCTGCTCGACACGGGATATTGGACCAGCACGAACACGAAGCTGATCGAGAGCCCGCCGATTCGCGAAGCGGTGTCTGGCTACCTGACCGAACAGCTGTACGCAAACATCGACGTCGCCGGGCAGCTCAAGCAGGGGCTGCCAAGCGAACTGCAGCCGCTCGCCGCCCCGGCCGCCGGCGCGCTGCGCGATGTGGTGCAGAAGGGGATCGACCTGCTGCTGGAACGCCCACGGGTTCAGGAACTGTGGCGTGAGGCCAACCAGGTGACCCACGCGCAGTTCGTGCGCCTGATCGAGAACAAAGGCAGCGTGGTGAAGCTGCCGGGAGGCGGAGCGGTGGTGCTCGATCTGCGTCCGATGCTCGGCGAAGTGGCCCAGAAGGTGGGCGCCTCGCCGACGATCGTGAACAAGATCCCGCCGAAAGTCGCCCAGCTTCGGATCGTGACATCCAGTCAGCTGAAGACGATGCAGAACGCGGTGAACCTGCTGCGCAGCCTTGCGCTCGTGCTGCCGCTGCTGGTGGTGGCGCTGTTCGCGCTGTCGGTGTATCTGGCACGTGGACGGCGGCGCCAGACGCTGATCGCCGTTGGCGCCGCGTTCGTGGGAGCGGGCCTGGTGGTGGTCGTGGCGCGCGGCATCATCGGGCACAAGGTGGTCGATTCGCTCGCCACCACGGAAGCGGTGAGACCGGCCGCCCAGGCGGCCTGGTCGATCGGGACGAGCGTGCTCGCAGATGTGGCGTGGGCCAGCGTGTTCATCGGCGTGCCAGTGATCCTCGCCGGCCTGCTGGCTGGTCCGACGAGGAGCGCAACGACGCTGCGCCGCCTGATGGCGCCCTACCTCAGCGACCGTCCGGACATCACGTTCGGGGTGGTGGGGCTGCTGCTGCTTCTGCTGTTCGCATGGGGGCCGATCGTGGCGACCAGAACTTTGAGCGGGATCGCGATCATCATCGTCCTGGCCATGTTCGGAACGCAGATGCTCCGCCGCCAGACCGCCGAGGAGTTCCCCGACGCACACCTCGCACATGGCGACCATTCAGCTGGACCGACCGAGCCTGGAGATGGGCCGGGGTCGCAATCGCCGGATGGCTGACATGTCTATCCTGCTAACAAGGAGCAGATCGTGCCTGTAGGAACCATTCAAGAGATGCCGAGCCTTCCAAGTTCGAGCCCTCCAGGTTCGAGCCCTCGCATGGCCGGCCCTCCCCTGGAGATCTGACATGGCCAACGGAGAAAGCGTCAGCGAGCGCGAAGCGAAGGGCAAGGCCGCGCGCAAGCAGACGCCGCGCTCCAGTCATGGCGAATGGCGGCCGGGCGCGACCCGCACAGACCCCGTGGAGATCCTTGAGGGCCAGGCGCAGAGCCGCGTACCGGAGCTCGTGCCGATTCGATACGGCCGCATGACGGTCTCGCCGTTCGCCTTCTATCGCGGCGCAGCGGCGATCATGGCCTCGGACCTCGCGGACACGCCCGTGTCGGGGCTGAGGGTACAGCTGTGTGGCGACGCGCACCTGTCGAACTTTGGGGGTTTCGCCTCACCCGAGCGGGAGATGCTGTTCGACATCAACGATTTCGACGAGACGCTGCCGGGCCCGTGGGAGTGGGATGTGAAGAGACTCGCCGCAAGCGTCTGCGTGGCGGGGCGCGAGCAGGGCTTCCAGGCCGAGCAGATCGACGAGATCGTGAGGTGGACCGCACAGACCTACCGAGAGGCGATGCGGGGCTTCGCGCAAATGGGCAACCTCGCCGTTTGGTACGCGAGATTGAACGTGAGGGACGTGATGGCACTCGTCAGCGAACTGCGGGTCGTCAAGCGCAAGCGCTTGCAGAAGATGGAACGCAACATCGGCAAGGCTCGTTCGAAGGACAGCACGCGCGCGGTGGCGAAGCTGACCGAACAGGTGGATGGACAGCTGCGATTCGTCAACGAACCTCCGTTGATCGTGCCAATCGAGGACCTGCTCGATCCTCCCCGGCGCAGCGAGCTGCAGGCACGGCTTGGAGAAATGCTCGAGGCCTACCGCAAGAGCCTGCAGGACGACCGCTGCGCGCTGCTCGGCGAATTCGACTTCGAGAGCATCGCGCGCAAGGTCGTGGGCGTGGGGAGCGTGGGTACCCGCGCCTGGGTGATGCTGTTCGTGGGACGCGACGAGCAGGATCCGCTCGTGCTGCAGGCAAAGGAAGCCGTCGCCTCGGTGCTCGAGCCGTATGCGGGGGCCTCCGAGTACGGGAACCACGGACAGCGGGTGGTGGAGGGCCAGCGGCTGATGCAGGCCGCAAGCGACGTGTTCCTGGGATGGCTGCCGGCGCTCGGCGCGGATGAGGTGCTGCGCGACTTCTATGTGCGTCAACTATGGGACGGCAAGCTGAGCGTCGACATCGAAGCGATGGA
The DNA here is from genome assembly GCA_035483615.1 of Solirubrobacteraceae bacterium. Lineage (GTDB taxonomy): Bacteria > Actinomycetota > Thermoleophilia > Solirubrobacterales > Solirubrobacteraceae > Palsa-744. The sequence continues at coordinate 7,210 of DATHPT010000166.1, forward strand.
CCCGCCTCAGCTGCGTGCCTATGGGCGTCTGTGCGGGTGGACGCTCGCCCGCGCCCACGCCCGTACCGGCGACCGGATCGCCATCGCGAGCTACCTGGGCTCGGCGGACACGTTCGACCGTGCGATCGTGGAGTATTCGCGGACCTATGCTGACCAGAGCGAAGCGGACTACCGCGCGCTGCTGGCGGCGATCGAGGCGGGACGGCTGCAGGCCGAGAGCGCCTGAGCCAACCGGCTTCCGTGGGGTCCAGGTCTTGACGCAGGAGTGCTCGGGGAGCAAGATTCACGCTCCCAAACCGTCCAAAGCCGGCGCCTGCACGGCGAACCGAAGCGCGCGCCGCGAGCAAGGAGCCCGAGCATGGCCGACCCGACTCAGCTGATCACCGGCGTGGACTTCGCGGCGATCTCGACCCGCGACCTCCCAAAGGCGGTGGAGTTCTACGGGCAGACGCTCGGCCTGCCCCGATCGGTGTACCTGGAGGAGCGCAACTATGCGGAGTTCGAGACCGGCAATCTGACGTTGAGCGTTATCGACGCCCAGCAGATGGGCATGGAGCACAGCGAGCGCGGGCACGAGATCGCGCTGCATGTCGAGGATGTGCAAGCTGCGCGCAGGACCCTCGAAGACCGCGGCGTGCAGTTCCGCGGGGAGACCCTGGACACGGGCGTCTGCCACATGGCGCTCTTCAGCGACCCAGACGGGAACCCGCTGATGCTCCACCATCGCTACGCCCCGCCCCCACCGCGCTCCTAGGCCCCCCAACTCGCTCCTAGGCCACAACAGCCGGTTCATGGGCCTTGCGG